>NZ_JBFARL010000077.1:0-34785 GCF_040674655.1 Actinomadura sp. NPDC049753
GGCGGGCGGGGGGCGGGCGCGGCCGTCGCGGGGATCGACGAGCTGTCGGTGACCCTCGCGGGCGCGCAGCTCGGCATCACGATGTGCTCGCTCGGCCTCGGCCTGGTGTCCGAGCCGGTGTTCGCGGGGACCCTCACGCCGCTGTTCCACGCCGCCGGGCTGCCGGAGGGCGCGGCGCACGCCGTCGCGTTCGTCCTGGCTCTGGCGCTCGTGACGTTCCTCCACATGGTCATCGGGGAGATGGCGCCGAAGTCGTGGGCGATCGCCGACCCGGAGCGCTCGGCGAGCGTGCTCGGCCTGCCCTTCCGCGCGTTCGCCACCATGGTGCGCCCGGTGCTGGCGGCGCTGAACGGCGCGACGAACCTCCTTCTGCGGCTGGTGGGCGTCCGCCCCGCCGACTCGCGGGAGGTGTCGCGCACCCCCGAGCAGCTGCGCAGCATCGCCCAGGAGTCGCGGAGGCTGGGGCTGATCGGCCAGACCGAGCTGACGCTGCTCACCGCCGCCCTGGACGCTCCGCGCGCCCCGCTGGCCGGCCTCGTGGTGCCGGTCTCCGACATCGTGTCGGTCCCCCCGTCCGCGACGCCGCAGGAGGTCATCGACGCATCCGCCCGTACGGGCCACATCCGGCTCATGCTGCGGGGCGGCGGGCGGCCGGGGCAGGCCCGCATGGTGCACGTCCGGGACGCCTTCGTGGCCCGCGCGCGGGGCCGCGCCACCCCCGCCGGGGACCTGGCGCACCCCGTTCCGGCGATGCCGGTCGGCACACCCGTGGGCGAGGCGGTCGCCGTCCTCAAGGCGGGGCACAGCCACCTCGGTCTCGCCGTCGCGCCGGACGGCCGCGTCGCCGGCCTGGTCAGCCTGGACGACCTGCTCACCACGCTGCTGGCCGTGCGCTGACTCCCGAAAGCGTCAACATTGGTTGACATGCCCTCGATGTCAACCTACATTGACAGCCATGAGCGACGGAGTGACGCTCGCCCAGGAGGCGAGCAGCCGGGACCCCGCGGTGGGACTGCGGGCCGTGCGCGCGCTGCGCGAGCTGGCCGAGAGGCTGGAGGCGCTGCAGGTCGCCAGCGCCCGCGACCAGGGCTGGTCCTGGCAGGAGATCGCGGTCTGCCTCGGCGTGAGCCGGCAGGCCGTCCACAAGAAGCACGGCTCCGGCCGCCGCCTACTCAAGAAGGAGCAGTAGAGGATGTTCGAGCGTTTCACCGCGGACGCGCGGCAGACGGTCACCGGGGCCCAGGCCGAGGCGCGGGCGCTGCGCGACAGCCGCATCGGCACCGAGCACGTCCTGCTCGCCCTGGCGGGAGCCGAGAACGCCGTCGGACGCGTGCTGCGCGAGCACGGGCTCAGTCCGGACGACCTGCGGGCCCGGATCGTCCGCCTCAACCGCGCGGGCGGCGACGACCTCGACCCCGACGCCCTGCGCAGCATCGGAATCGACCTGGACGCCGTCCGCGAGGCCACCGAGCAGAGCTTCGGCGAGGGCGCCCTCGACGCGCCGGCCGGGAAGAGCGGCCGGTTCCGCCGGGGCCACATCCCCTTCACGCCGCAGGCCAAGAAGGCGCTGGAGCTGAGCCTGCGGCACGCCCTCCGGCTCGGCCAGAAGGAGATCCGCAGCGGTCACGTCCTGCTCGGCGTCCTGCACGACGGCGACTTCCCGTCGGTGCGGCTCGCCGCCGAGGCCGGGGTGGACGTCGAGGAGCTGCGCGCCGAGGTGAGCCGGCTGCTGGCCTCCAAGGCGGCCTGACCGCCCGGTCAGCCGAAGGCGCCGGTCAGGGCGCCGACGCAGGCGGCACCGCGGGCGGGGTCGTAGGGGAAGCGCCGTTTGCACTCGCCCGAGACCCACGACGGGGCGTGGCGGGCCCGCGGCGGCTTTCGCGCCGCGGGCCTGTGGTGCCGCCGCACCGGGCGGTGGTGCCGGCGCGGCGAGGCGGCCGCGTGCTCGCGGCGGTGGGCCCGCTTCCTCTTCCCGGCGTGGTGGCGGGACGGGTTCGCGCGGGGCTCCGCCACGTCCCGTCCCGGCGGCGGCGTCGAGGCGGGCGAAGGCGTGGCGGACGGCGCCGGCGTGGTGACGGCGTCCGCCGGACGGGCCGGCGCGACCCGCGTCGACCCGTAGGCGATGACGAGGAACAGCCCCACGGCGAGGGCGAGCGCCGCGACGACCGCCGACAGGCGGCTCGGGCGGCGGAAGGGCGGCCGGGGCTCGCCGCGGGTGAACCCGGCGGGCGGAAGGCTGGAAGAAAGGCGCACCCCACGATGGTCACGCTGCGCACCCGTCCGGACACGGAGACGCGCCGCAACCGTTGCCAGCTCGATACCTTGGCTAGGGGCGGCGCCGCGCGCGCAGGGCGATTTTCTCGACCAACACAGACAAGGCCGACATCCACCGCCGCACCTCGCGCCGGAGGACTTCCCGGTCACGCCGGACTTCGCGGCCGGGGCCCTCTAGCCCCCGGCCGGGGTCACGGTGAAGCGGCGCAGGTCGAGGGCCGGGTTCTTCGCGCGGACGGCCTTGACGCGCTCGGGCGAGACGTCCCCGGACACGACCCCGGTCCCCTCCCCCAGCGCGGCCACGACGACGCCCATCGGGTCGACGACCATGCTGTTGCCCGCGCCGGTCGGGGCGCACTGGTCGGCGGCCGCCACGTAGATCGTGTTCTCGATCGCGCGCGCCCGCACCAGCGTCCGCCAGTGGTCCTCCTTGAGCGGCCCCGGCACCCATTCGGCGGGCAGCGCCAGGACGTCGGCACCCGCGTCCACGATCCGCCGCGTCACCTCGGGGAACCGGACGTCGTAGCAGGTCTGCATCCCGAACGTGACGCCGTCGACGGCGAAGGTCCGCGGCTCGCCGATCTCGCCGGGCCGCACCAGCGCCGACTCCTCGTACCCGAACGCGTCGTACAGGTGGATCTTGCGGTACTCGGCGACGACGCCCCCGCCGGGGGCGACGGCGACGAGCGTGTTGGAGATGCGGTCCGGGTCGTCCAGCCGCTCGTTCACCCCCGCGACGACGTGGACGCCGTGGCGCCGTGCCAGCTCGCCGAGCCCGGCCACGAACGGGCCGTCCAGGGGCTCGGCCGAGTCGACGAAACGCCGGTCCATCTTCGGCGCGGTGAACATGGAGAACTCGGGCAGCACCACGACCCGCGCGCCCTGCCCGGCCGCCTCGGCGGCCAGGCCGCCGATCGCCGCCAGGTTCTCGTCCTTGTCGGTTCCGGGCGCGAACTGCGCCACCGCGACCCGCACCATACGTCCTCCTACATCCTGTCGACGCCGGTCACCCGGACGACGGCCTCGCCCTCCTGGTCGGAGCCCGCGAGGTCGACCTCGGCGCTGACGCCCCAGTCGTGGTGCCCCTCCGGGTCGTCGAAGACCTGCCGGACGCGCCACAGCGCGTCCTCCGGGACCTCCTCGATCTGCAGCAGCTTCGGCCCCCGCGCGTCGGCCCCGGTGAGCAGCTCGTCGTGCTCCTCGAAGTAGCGGTCCATGGCCTGCGCCCAGGCGTCGGCGCCGAAGTCGGGGTCCAGCGCGCCGAGCTCGCCGTAGCGCTCCAGCGCCGCCAGCTCCACCCGGCGGAACATCGCGTTGCGCACCAGCACCCGGAACGCCCGCGCGTTCGCGGTGACCTTGGTGACGCGCTCCTCGATCGGCTCGTCCAGGTCCTCGGCGGCGGGGTTGGCGAGCTGCTCCCACTCGTCCAGCAGGCTGGAGTCAACCTGCCGGACCAGCTCGCCCAGCCACTCGATCAGGTCGATCAGGTCGTCGGTCTTGATCGACTCAGGGACGGTCTGCTGCAGCGCCTTGTAGGCCCCCGACAGGTACCGCAGGACGAGCCCCTCGCCCCGCGCCAGCTCGTAGTGGCCGATGTACTCGGTGAACGTCATCGCCCGCTCGTACATGTCGCGCACGACCGACTTCGGGCGCAGCGGGTGGTCGCCGACCCAGGGGTGCCCGGCCCGGTACACCTCGTAGGCGGCGCCGAGCACGTCCTCCAGCGGCTTCGGGTGGTCGACGTCCTGGAGCAGCTCCATCCGCTCCTCGTACTCGATGCCCTCGGCCTTCATCTCCTGGACGGCCTCGCCCCGCGCCTTGTTGACCTGCGCGGCCAGGATCTGCCGCGGGTCCTCCAGCGTCGCCTCGATCACCGACAGCACGTCCAGCGCGTACGACGGCGACGCCGGGTCGAGGATCTCGAAGGCCGCGAGCGCGAACGTCGACAGCGCCTGGTTGAGCGCGAAGTCCTCCTGGAGGTCGACGGTGATGCGCGCGTACCGGCCGGCGTCGTCCGGCTCCGGCAGCACCTCGACGACGCCGCCCGCGAGCAGCGAACGGTAGATCGCGATGGCGCGGGAGATGTGCCTGCGCCGCGCCGCGGGCTCCTCGTGGTTGTCGGTCAGCAGCCGCTTCATGGCCTGGAACGCGTTGCCCGGCCGCGCGATCACCGACAGCAGCATCGCGTGGCTGACCTGGAACCGGGACCGGAGCATCTCCGGCTCGGCCTCCTGCAGCTTGTTGAAGACGTCCTCGTCCCAGCCGACGAACCCCTCCGGCGGCTTCTTGCGCTGGACCTTCCGCCGCTTCTTCGGGTCGTCGCCGGCCTTGGCCAGCGCCTTCTCGTTCTCCACCACGTGCTCGGGCGCCTGCGCGACGACGAACCCGACCGTGTCGAACCCGGCCCGTCCCGCCCGTCCGGCGATCTGGTGGAACTCCCGCGCCCTGAGCCGCCGCACCCGGTGCCCGTCGTACTTGCTGAGCGCGGTGAACACGACGGTCCTGATGGGGACGTTCACCCCCACCCCCAGGGTGTCGGTCCCGCAGATGACCTTCAGCAGGCCCGCCTGCGCGAGGCGCTCCACCAGCCGCCGGTACTTGGGCAGCATCCCGGCGTGGTGGACCCCGATGCCGTGCCGGACGAACCGCGACAGGTTGCGCCCGAACTTCGTGGTGAACCGGAAGTTGCCGATCAGCTCGGCGATCCGCGCCTTCTCCGCCTTGGTGCACACGTTGATGCTCATCAGCGCCTGCGCCCGCTCGATCGCCGCCGCCTGCGTGAAGTGCACCAGGTAGATCGGCGCCTTCTGCTCGGCGAGCAGCTCCTCGATCGTCTCGTGCAGCGGCGTCACCCGGTAGTCGTAGATGAGGGGCACGGGCCGCTCCGCCGACGTCACCAGGGCCGTCGGACGTCCCGTCCGCCGCGTCAGGTCCTTCTGGAAGAACGAGACGTCCCCGAGGGTGGCCGACATGAGGAGGAACTGGGTCTGCGGCAGTTCCAGCAGCGGTATCTGCCACGCCCAGCCCCGCTCGGGCTCGGCGTAGAAGTGGAACTCGTCCATCACGACCACGCCGATGTCGGCGTCCGCGCCGTCCCTGAGCGCGATGTTCGCCAGCACCTCGGCCGTGCAGCAGATGATCGGCGCGTCCGCGTTCACGCTGGCGTCGCCGGTCATCATCCCGACGTTGTCGCGCCCGAACATCTCGCACAGGTCGAAGAACTTCTCCGACACCAGCGCCTTGATCGGCGCGGTGTAGAACCCGACCTGGTCCCGGCCGAGCCCGGCGAACAGCGCCCCCGCCGCCACCAGGCTCTTGCCCGACCCGGTCGGCGTGGAGAGGATCACGTTCGCGCCGGACACCACCTCGATGAGCGCCTCCTCCTGGGCGGGGTACAGCGTGATCCCGCGCCCCGACACCCACCGTTCGAACGCCTCGAACAGCGAGTCGGCGTCGGTGTCGTTTCCGGAGGGAAGCTCATCGATAAGGCTCACCCCTCCATCCTGCCCCCGATCACCCACTGCCCGCGCCGGACGCGGCCCCCGTCCTAGACCAGCCCGTGGCCGTACTTCGCCATGAGGGGTTCGAGATCGGGCTCCCCGAAGGACTCCCGCATCGCCTCGAACACGGAGACCTTCTCCTCCCCGAACCGCCGGACGCGGACGGCGTAGGCGGCGGCGGACACGAAGGTCGGCGGATCGGTCTTGCTGTGGAACTTGTCGGCGTACATGACGAGCCGCTCCTCGCCGGTCACGGCCACGTAGTCGCCGGCGGGCACCGGAAGCCGCTGCCGCGCGATGTCCTCCCTGGTCAGCCCCACCCCGGTGTGGCACGAGCAGAACCGGCAGATCTCCTCTGGGAACCCCTCCTCCCGGAGGATCTCGTGACCGAGCACCCCGTGCCGGACGTAGCCGCTGTAGTCGATCGTCCCGGACGGGCCGAACAGCCGGTAGACGCCGAGGTCGTGCAGCAGGCACCCGGCCCGCACGAGGTCCGCGTCGACCGCGAGACCCGCCCCGTCCATGATCCGCTCGGCGATCTCGCTCACGATGACGCAGTGCGTCCACACGGCCTCGAACGCCGCTTCCCCTGGCGCGTACCGCTCGTGCAGCGCCCGGATCTCGTCGACCCCCGGTATCTCCACCCCATGACCTTAAGGCCGGAGCGCCCGCGCGGTGATTAGGGACGGACCGAGCGGCAACAAAGGGCTGAACGAATCGAGGAACGCGAGAGGAGCCGAGCGGATGGACAAGAAGGAGCCGGAGGACCGGGGCCCGGGTGCCAGTTCCGGACTGGAGGACCAGCCGCACGAGCGGGTCGTCCCGGGCAGCGAGAGCGCCGACGAGGGATACGAGGGGGACGCCGAGAGCGGGACCCGCGGCGGCGACCCGATCGCCGGGGTGGAGCTGGACCCGGACGAGGAGCCGTGAGCTACGACCGCGTCGCCGTCGTCACGGGTGCCGACTCGGGCATCGGGAAGGCGACCGCGGTCGCGCTGGCCCGCAGGGGGTTCGATGTCGGCATCACCTACCGGTCCGACCGGGAAGGGGCCGAGGGGACGGCGCGGGAGGTCGAGGGCGAGGGGCGGCGGGCGGCCGTCCGGCGGCACGACCTGACCGACCCGGTGCGGGCGGCCGGGGCCGTCGACGAGCTGGCCGACGAGCTCGGCGGGCTCGGGGTGCTGGTCAACAACGCCGGGACGGGCAGTATGCGGCACCTGCTCGACATGGGCTTCGAGGAGTGGCGCGAGGTCGTCTCGGTCGACCTGGACGGGGCGTTCCTGTGCTCGCAGCGGGCCGCCCGGCGGATGGCGGGCCGGGGCGAGGGCGGCCGCATCGTCAACGTGACCAGCGTCCACGAGGAGTACCCGCGGGTCGGGGCCGGGCCGTACTGCGCCGCCAAGGGCGGGCTGAAGATGCTCGCCCGGGTGCTGGCCCTGGAGCTGTCCGAGCACGGGATCACCGTCAACACGGTGGCGCCCGGAGAGATCGCGACGCCGATGACCGGGCAGCACGACCGGCCGCCCGAGCCGGAGAGCCGGGCGGGATACCCGCTGGCGCGGCCCGGGCACGCCGGGGAGGTCGCGGAGGCGATCGCCTTCCTGGCGAGCCCGGAGGCCTCCTACGTGACGGGCGCGTCGCTGTTCGTGGACGGCGGCCTCGGGCTCATGGGGCCGCAGGCCGCGGGGGCTCTGAAGTCCCCGGAGTGGCGGAAGGGCTGACCGTCAGGCGCCCACCTCGGTGCGGTCGCCGCCCCAGAGGGTGTGGAAGGAGCCGTCGCGGTCCGTGCGGCGGTAGGTGTGGGCGCCGAAGAAGTCGCGCTGCCCCTGGGTGAGCGCGGCCGGCAGGCGGTCGGCGCGCAGCGAGTCGTAGTAGGCCAGGGCGGTGGAGAAGCCGGGCGCGGGGACGCCGATGTGCGCGGCGGCGGCGACCACCTCGCGCCAGGCGCCCTGGGCGTCGCCCACGGCCTCGGCGAAGTGGTCGTCGGTCAGCAGCGTCGGCGTCTCCGGGTCGGCCTCGTAGGCGGCGCGGATGCGGTCCAGGAACCGGGCCCGGATGATGCAGCCGCCGCGCCAGATGGTGGCCATCGCGCCGAGGTCGATGTTCCATCCGTACTCGGCGCTGCCCGCCTGGATCTCGTGGAACCCCTGCGCGTACGCCACGATCTTGGAGGCGTACAGGGCCTTCTCCACGGCGTCGGCGAAGCCGGAGCCCGCCATGACCGTGCGGGACGGCCCGGGCAGGCCGCGGGCGGCCTCGCGCAGCGCGGCGTGGCCGGAGACGGACCGGGCGAACACGGCCTCGGCGATGCCGCCGACGGGGACGCCGAGGTCGAGGGCGGTCTGCACGGTCCAGCGGCCGGTGCCCTTCTGCTCGGCCTGGTCCAGCACGACGTCCACGAACGGCTTGCCGGTCGACGCGTCGGTGTGCGCGAGGACCTCGGCCGTGATCTCGATCAGGTAGGACTCCAGGCGGCCGGTGTTCCAGGTGCGGAACACCTCGGCGATCTCGGCGGGCGCGAGCCCGGCGGCGTGCCGCAGCAGGTCGTAGGCCTCGGCGATCAGCTGCATGTCGGCGTACTCGATACCGTTGTGCACCATCTTCACGAAGTGCCCGGCGCCGTCGGGGCCGACGTGCGTGCAGCACGGCGTCCCGTCGACCTTGGCGGAGATGTCCTCCAGCAGCGGGCCGAGCGCCTCGTAGGACTCGGCGGAGCCGCCCGGCATGATGCTCGGGCCGTGCAGCGCGCCCTCCTCGCCGCCGGAGACGCCGGTGCCGACGAAGTGGATCCCGCGCTCGCGCAGCGCGGCCTCGCGGCGGCGGGTGTCGGCGAAGTTCGCGTTGCCGCCGTCGACGATCATGTCGCCGGGCTCCAGCAGCGGGGCGAACTCGTCGATGACCGCGTCGGTCGGGCCGCCCGCCTTCACCATGACGACCAGCCGCCGGGGCCGCTCCAGCGACTCCACGAACCGCTCCGGCGTCTCCGCGGGCAGGAACGTCCCCTCGCCGCCGAACTCCTCCACCAGCGCCTTGGTCCTGGCCGACGTGCGGTTGTGCACGGCCACGGGATGCCCGTGCCGGGCGAGGTTGCGGGCCAGGTTCCGCCCCATCACCGCCAGCCCGGTGACACCGATTCGCGCCTTCTGCATTGGCTCACTCCTCCTCGTGTGCGACCCTGACCAAGGGGTTGTACGCGGCTCATGATCCCCCCGTTCGAGCGCCCGGGCCCGCATGCCCGCGCCCGGCGCGGGAAAGGGCCGCGCGTTAAGGATCACTATCGATACTGCCATCTACCTGGGGGTGCGATGCTGGGACTGCCGGACGAGGCGGCCGCGTGTCTTTTCGATCTCGACGGGGTGCTGACCCGGACCGCGGCCGTTCACGCGGCGGCGTGGAAGGAGATGTTCGACGGCTACCTGCGCGAGCGGGCGGAGCGGACCGGTGAGGCGTTCACCGAGTTCGACCCCGTGCGCGACTACGGCCGGTACGTCGACGGCAAGAGGCGCGAGGACGGGACGCGCTCGTTCCTGGAGTCGCGTGGCATCTCCCTTCCCGAAGGCGATCCGGACGACCCGCCCGAGAAGGAGACCGTCAGGGGCCTCGGGAACCGCAAGAACGCCCTGGTCCTGAAGCTCATCGAGGAGAAGGGCGTCGAGACGTTCGACGGGTCGATCGACTACGTCCGCAAGGCGCGGGAGGCGGGGCTGAAGACGGCCGTGGTCTCCTCCAGCGCCAACACCGTCCAGGTCCTGCGGACGGCCGGCATCACCGACCTGTTCGACGCGCGCGTCGACGGCGTCGTCGCGGCGGAGCGGAACCTGCCCGGCAAGCCCGCCCCCGACACGTTCCTCGCGGGCGCCGAGGAGCTGGGCGTCCCGGCCCGCGAGGCGGTGGTCTTCGAGGACGCCCTCGCCGGCGTCCAGGCGGGCCGGGCCGGAGCGTTCGCCTACGTGGTCGGCGTCAACCGGGTCGGCGACGAGCACGCGAAGGCGCTCGCCGAGCACGGCGCCGACGTGGTGGTCGACGACCTGTCCGAGCTGCTGGAGGCGCCGTGAGCACGCACGAAGGCCAGGCCGGGGCCGACCGGCCGGTGTTCTCGGTGGAGCCGTGGTGCGTGCGGGAGCCGGAGCTGCGGCTGGACCGGCTGGCCCAGACCGAGTCGGTGTTCGCCCTCTCCAACGGGCATGTCGGACTGCGCGGCAACCTCGACGAGGGCGAGCCCCACGGGCTCCCCGGCACCTACCTGAACTCCTTCTACGAGCAGCGCCCCCTGCCGCACGCCGAGACCGCCTACGGCTACCCCGAGATGGGCCAGACGGTCATCAACGTCACCAACGGCAAGGTGATCCGGCTGCTCGTCGACGACGAGCCGCTCGACGTGCGCTACGGCCGGCTGCACCACCACGAGCGGATCCTCGACATGCGCGCGGGGACGCTGACCCGGCACGTGGAGTGGACCTCCCCGGCCGACCGGACGATCAAGGTGACCTCGGTCCGGATGGTGTCGCTGACCCAGCGCGCCGTCGCGGCGATCTGCTACGAGGTCGAGCCGGTCGACGAGGCGGTCCGGGTCGTCGCCCAGTCGGAGCTGGTGGCCAACGAGGCCCTGCCCGGCGGCGGCAAGGACCCGCGCGAGTCGGCGATCCTGAGCAGCCCGCTCGTCGGCGAGGAGCACGTCGCCAACGGCACCAAGGTGCTGCTGCTGCACCGGACGCGGCAGAGCGGCCTGCGGATGGCCGCCGGGATGTCGCACGACATCGAGGGCCCGGAGTCGATGGCGATCGACACCGAGAGCTCCAAGGACGTGGGGCGCCTGACGGTCGCGACGCGGCTGGAGCCGGGGCAGCGGCTGCGCATCGTCAAGTACATCTCCTACGGCTGGTCGAGCCGGCGGTCGCGTCCCGCGCTGCACGACCAGGTGGTCGGGGCGCTCGCGGGCGCGCGGCAGACCGGCTGGCAGGGCCTGCTGGACGAGCAGCGCGAGTACCTCGACGAGTTCTGGGAGGGCGCCGACGTCGAGGTCGACGGGGACGCCGAGATCCAGCAGGCGGTCAGGTTCGGGCTGTTCCACGTCCTGCAGGCGGGCGCCCGCGCGGAGCGCCGCATGATCCCGGCCAAGGGGCTGACCGGGCCGGGCTACGACGGGCACACGTTCTGGGACACCGAGACGTTCGTGCTGCCGGTCCTCACCTACACCTCCCCCGGCGCCGCGGCGGACGCCCTCGGCTGGCGGCACATGACGCTGCCGCTGGCCCGGGACCGTGCCAACCAGCTCGGCCTGGAGGGTGCGACGTTCCCGTGGCGGACGATCCGCGGGCACGAGTGCTCGGGCTACTGGCCCGCCGGCACCGCGGCGTTCCACATCAACGCCGACATCTCCGACGCCGTCGTCCGGTACGTGGACGCCACGCAGGACGAGCAGTTCGAGCGGGAGATCGGCCTGGACATCCTGGTCCACACGGCCCGGCTGTGGCGGAGCCTCGGCCACCACGACGTGGGCGGGGTGTTCCGCATCGACGGGGTCACCGGCCCCGACGAGTACAGCGCGGTGGTCGACAACAACGTCTACACCAACCTGATGGCGCGCCGGAACCTCCAGGAGGCCGCCGAGACGGCGATGCGCCACCCGGACGTGGCCGACCGGCTCGGCGTGAACGCCGAGGAGGCGGCGTCGTGGCGGGACGCGGCGGCGGCGATGCTCATCCCCTACGACGAGCGGCTCGGCGTCCATCCGCAGAGCGAGAGCTTCACCAACCACGCCCGCTGGGACTTCTCGGCCACCAAACCCGACCACTACCCGCTGCTGCTGAACTACCCCTACTTCGACCTCTACCGCAAGCAGGTGGTCAAGCAGGCCGACCTGGTGCTCGCCCTGCACCTGTGCGGCGACGCGTTCACCGACGAGCAGAAGGAGCGCGACTTCGCCTACTACGAGGGCCTGACCGTCCGCGACTCCTCGCTGTCGGCGCAGACGCAGGCGGTCGTCGCCGCCGAGGTCGGCCAGCTGGAGCTGGCGCACGACTACCTCGGCGAGACCGCGCTGATGGACCTGCACGACCTGAACCACAACACCCGCGACGGGCTGCACATCGCCTCGATGGCGGGCGCGTGGAGCGGCCTGGTCGCCGGGTTCGGCGGGATGCGGGCGGGCAGGGGCACGCTGCGGTTCGCGCCGCGGCTGCCCGGCGGGATCAGCCGGCTGGCGTTCCGGATGCGGTACCGGGGCAACCGGATCAAGGTCAGCGTGACGGGTGAGGCGGCCCGCTACGAGCTGCTGGACGGCCGGGGCCTCACGCTGTGGCACCACGGCGAGCGGTTCACGCTCGCCGACGAGCCCGTCGAGCTGCCGATCGAGCAGATCCCGGTGCGCCCGCCGGTGACGCAGCCGACGGGGCGGGAGCCGGCCCCGCGGCGCATCGACCCGCACGGGCGCGATCCCCGCCGCCGCTAGGCGGGGTCGCTCCCCGGGGCGCAGACGCTCGCGCAGCCGTCCGCCCCGGAGGCCCGCGTCCCGTCCGCCGGGCGGGGCGCGGGCTCTCCGGCGCCTGCCGGCACGAGCAGGCGGCGCGGTCCCGGCCCCTCGTCGCCGAGCCGGTCGTAGGGGTTGGCGAGGGCGCACCTGCTGATCGACAGGCAGCCGCAGCCGATGCAGTCGGTGAGGTCGTCGCGCAGCCGTTCGAGCTGCCGGATGCGCGCGTCGAGGTCGCCGCGCCATCTCTCCGAGAGGCGCGCCCAGTCCGCCACCGTGGGGGTGCGCTCCTCGGGGAGGGTGGCGAGCGCGTCGCGGATCTCGCCGAGCGGGATCCCGACGCGCTGCGAGACCTTGATGAACGAGACCCGGCGGAGCGTGTCGCGGCTGAACCGCCGCTGGTTGCCCGCCGTGCGGCGGCTCTTGATCAGTCCCTTGGACTCGTAGAAGTGCAGCGCCGAGACGGCCACGCCGCTCCGCTCGGCGAGCTGCCCGACGGTGAGTTCGTGCACCCGGTGCTCCAGCCGCGTCATGCACCGGATCCTACGCGTCCCTCAACCGTGCTTGAGGTTGGCCGGGGCGGCCGGAGGCCAGGTCAGTAATGGGGGCCCGGCCGGTACTGGGCGGCCGGGCTCGGCCCGCCCGGGCGCTCGGCGGCCTGGCCGAGCCGGCGCAGCCGGAACGCCGCGCCGATCATGGCGGCGCCGGTCAGGATGGCCAGCAGCCCGATCAGCCAGACGATGGCGATCGCGCCGGAGACGGGCCACGCGAACAGCATGATCCCGAAGATCAGCGAGACGGCGCCGGTGAGCACGTACGCCCACTCGCCCTTGAGCTCCTTGCGCATCGCGAGCGCGACCCCGATCTCCAGCACGCCGGTGGCGACCGCCCAGGCGGCGATCAGCAGGAGCAGGACGAACGCGGTGATGCCGGGCCACACCAGCGCCGCGATGCCGAGCGCGACCCCCGCGGCCCCCGACAGGGCCAGCAGGCCGCGCGGCCCGCCGGACGTGCCGCGGATCGCCTGCGCCACCGCGAACACGCCGTCCACGAGGGCGTACGCGCCGAACAGCACCACCAGCGCGAAGACGGTGATGCCGGGCCACACCCAGGCGACGACGCCGAAGATGATCGCGAACGTGCCGCGCAGCGCGAGCACCCACCAGTGGCGGGTCATCAGATCGAACATGCCGGCCTCCCCCCGGGGACGGAACCTCCTCCAGTGTCCGTCTCCGCCCCTCGCGGGAAACGCAAAGGCCGGTCGCGGACTTCGCAAAGTTCGCGACCGGCCCACGGGCCCAGGCCGGTGGCCCGGCACCGCCGCGCGTCAGTGCTCCAGGCGGCGCACCAGGTCGTGGTACTCGTCCCACAGCGCCTTCGGCGTGTGGTCGCCGAACTTCTCGAAGAACTCCGGCACGAGGGCGGCCTCCTGCTTCCACACCTCGGTGTCGACCGACAGCAGCGTCTCCAGGTCGGCGTCGTCGATGTCGAGGCCCTCGGTGTCGAGCGCCTCCCTGGTCGGCAGGTGCCCGATCGGGGACTTGACCGCGTCGGCCTTGCCGTTGAGGCGCTCGACGATCCACTTCAGCACGCGGCTGTTCTCGCCGAAGCCCGGCCAGATGAACCTGCCGTCGGCGTTCTTGCGGAACCAGTTGACGTAGTAGATCCGCGGGAGCTTCTCCGGGTCGGTCGCCTTGCCGATCTCCAGCCAGTGGCCGAAGTAGTCGCCCATGTTGTAGCCGCAGAACGGCAGCATGGCGAACGGGTCGCGGCGCAGCTCGCCGACGGTGCCCTCGGCGGCGGCGGTCTTCTCGGACGCGACGTTGGCGCCGAGGAACACGCCCTGCTGCCAGTCGAACGACTCGGTGACCAGCGGGACGGCGGAGGCGCGGCGGCCGCCGAACAGGATCGCCGAGATCGGGACGCCCTTCGGGTCCTCCCACTCGTCGGCGATGATCGGGCACTGCCCGGCCGGGGTGGTGAAGCGGGCGTTCGGGTGGGCGGCCGGGCTCTCGGAGTCCGGCGTCCAGTCGTTGCCCTTCCAGTCGGTCAGGTGCGCGGGCGGCTCGTCGGTGAGGCCCTCCCACCACACGTCGCCGTCGTCGGTGAGGGCGACGTTCGTGAAGATGCTGTTGCCCCACAGCGTCTTGACCGCGTTGGCGTTGGTGCTCTCGCCGGTGCCGGGCGCGACGCCGAAGAACCCCGCCTCGGGGTTGATGGCGTAGAGGCGGCCGTCGTCGCCGAAGCGCATCCAGGCGATGTCGTCGCCGATCGTCTCGACCTTCCATCCGGGGATGGTCGGCTCCAGCATGGCGAGGTTGGTCTTGCCGCACGCCGACGGGAACGCGGCGGCGACGTAGCGGGTCTCACCGGTGGGCGGCGTCAGCTTCAGCACGAGCATGTGCTCGGCCATCCAGCCCTCGTCGCGGGCCATCGTCGAGGCGATGCGCAGCGCGTAGCACTTCTTGCCGAGCAGCGCGTTGCCGCCGTACCCGGACCCGTAGGACCAGATCTCCCGGGTCTCGGGGAAGTGGGTGATGTACTTGGTGGAGTTGCACGGCCACTTGACGTCCTCCTGGCCCGGCTCCAGGGGGGCGCCGACGGAGTGGACGGCCCGGACGAACGACCCGCGCTCCTCGATGAGGCGCAGCGCGCCCTCGCCCATCCGCGTCATGATCCGCATGGACACGGCGACGTAGGCGGAGTCGGTGATCTCCACGCCCAGCTGCGAGATGTTGCCTCCGAGCGGGCCCATGCAGAACGGCACCACGTACATGGTGCGGCCCTTCATGCAGCCCTCGAAGAGGCCGCCCAGGGTCTCGCGCATCTCGGCGGGCGCGATCCAGTTGTTGGTGGGACCGGCGTCCTCCTGCTTCTCGGAGCAGATGAACGTCCTGTCCTCGACGCGGGCGACGTCGGTGGGGTCGGAGGCCGCGTGGAAGCTGTTGGGCCGTTTGGCGGGGTCGAGCCGCGTCAGGGTGCCCTGCTCGACGAGGAGGCCGGTGAGCCGTTCCCACTCCTCCTCCGAGCCGTCACACCACTCGACCCGGTCGGGCCCGGTCAGCTCGGCGATCCCGCGTACCCACTCAATCAGTTCGGTGTGGCCGGTAGGGGCCTGGTCGAGGCCGGGGACCTGGTTGGACACGGGGCGTCTCCTTCAGCTGTTCGCAGGATCTTTGCATGATGAACAAGACCCGTCGTTTTTGCCATTTGGTCTGGACCAATCACGTCCACTTTTGGGGCATGATGCCCGGTTCTGTGAGGGATATCACTGGTCGACGGCATCGACCGCCGCATCCGCCCTCCGGACGGCGCGGAGGCGTTCAAGCTGGGTAAACGTGGGTCTCGGTGGCCTTCACGGCGGCCCATACGGGGCTGCCCTCCGACAGTCCGAGCTCCGCGACGGCCGCCGGAGTGACGTCCGCTACGGCGTCGAAAGGCGGGCCGGACAGCCGCACCCGGACGCGGTCCCCGTGCCGTTCGACCGCGCCGACACGCGTGCGCCAGAGGTTGCGCGGGCTGCCGTCGGGGCGGGTCCGGTACAGCGCGACCGACGATGGCGCGAAGGCGAGAAACACCTCACCTTCGAGCGAGTCGACAGTGTCGAGGGTCGCAGCGCCGTCACCGAGGGCGACCGTGCCCCTCTCGGCCCTGCCCCGGTACAGGTTCAGCCCGACCAGGCGCGCGACGTAGTCGGTGCGGGGCCGGCGCGCGACGTCGGCGGGGGTCCCCTGCTGGACGAGCCGGCCGCCCTCGACGACGACGAGCCGGTCGGCGAGGACCATGGCGTCCAGCGGGTCGTGCGTGACGAGCACGGCGGCGCCCCCGAACCCGGCGAGGTGGCGGCGCAGCGCGGCCCTGATCTCCAGCCGGGTGTGCGCGTCGAGCGCCGCGAGCGGCTCGTCCAGCAGCAGCAGGCGCGGATCGACGGCCAGCGCGCGGGCGAGGGCCACCCGCTGCGCCTGCCCGCCCGACAGGGCCCGCGGGCGCGCGGACGCGTGCTCGGCGAGCCCCACCCGCTCCAGCCAGTCCGCGGCGATCCGCCGCGCGGCCCGGCGCCCGGCGCCCCGGCAGCGCGGCCCGAACGCGACGTTGTCCAGCGCCGTGAGGTGCGGGAACAGCAGGTAGTCCTGGAAGACCATGCCGATGCCGCGGCGGTCGGGCGGCAGCGGCCGCAGGTCCGCGCCGTCCACCCGGACGTGCCCGCCCGCCGTCGGCACGAGCCCCGCCAGGGCGCGCAGAGCGGTGCTCTTGCCCGCGCCGTTCGGGCCGAGCAGGGCCACGACCTCGCCCGCCCCCGCCGTGAGCGCGAGATCGAGGTCGAACGCGGCCCGGCGGACGACCAGCCGCGCGTCCAGCCCCCGGGGACCGCTCATCTCGCGCCGCCCACCCACCGGTCCCGGAGCGCGGCGAGGACGGCGACCGACACGGCGAGCAGGACGAGGCTGAGCACGATCGCCGCCTGCGGATCGGTCTCCAGCGCCAGGTACACCGCGAGCGGCATCGTCTGCGTCCGGCCGGGGAA
The DNA here is from genome assembly GCF_040674655.1 of Actinomadura sp. NPDC049753. Classification (NCBI taxonomy): domain Bacteria; kingdom Bacillati; phylum Actinomycetota; class Actinomycetes; order Streptosporangiales; family Thermomonosporaceae; genus Actinomadura; species Actinomadura sp. NPDC049753. The sequence continues at coordinate 16,769 of NZ_JBFARL010000077.1, forward strand.
GTTGCCCGCGAACGTGATCGTCGCCCCGAACTCCCCGAGCGCCCGCGCCCAGCACAGGATCGCCCCGGCCGCGACGCCCGGCGCCACCAGTGGCAGCGTGACCCGCCGGAAGACCGTCCAGCGGCCGGCGCCGAGCGTGGCGGCCGCCTCCTCGTAGCGCAGGTCGGCGGCGCGCAGCGCGCCCTCCACGCTGATCACCAGGAACGGCATCGCCACGAACGCCTCGGCGAGCACGACGCCGGCGGTGGTGAACGGGAACGTGAGGCCGAAGGCGCGGTCCAGCCACCCGCCGACAAGCCCGCGTCGTCCGAGCACGAGCAGCAGCGCCACGCCGCCGACCACCGGCGGCAGCACCAGCGGCACGGTCACCAGAGCCCGGACGAGCCGGACGCCGGGGAAGCGGACCCGGGCGAGCGTCCAGGCGAGCGGGACGCCGAGGAGCAGGCACAGGCAGGTGGCGAGGGTCGCGGTGAGCAGCGAGAGCCGGAGCGCCTCCAGGACCTGTGCCTGCAGGAGGCGCGTGCCGAGCGTCGACCACGGCGCCCGGACGAGCAGGCCGGCCAGCGGAAGCACCAGGAAGGCGAGCCCGAGCAGCGCGGGCGCGAGCAGCACCCACGGCGGCCCGCCCGGCAGCCGGTCCGCCTCCCGCGGCGCTCTCCCCGGCCGGGTCACGGACCCTCGAAGCCCGCCCGGCTCAGCACCGACCTGCCCTGCCCGCCGACCACCAGTTGTATGAACTCCTTGGCGAGCGCGCTGTGCGGCGCCCTGGCGACCTCGACGATCGGGTAGTCGTTGATCGCCTTGGCGGCCTCCGGGAACTCGATGCCCGCGACCTCGCCGCCGGCGGCCTTCACGTCGGTGCGGTAGACGAGCCCGGCGTCGGCCTCTCCCAGCCCCACCTTCGTGAGGACGGCCTTGACGTCCTTCTCCCGCGACACCGGCTCGACCCTGACCCCGGCCGCGGCCAGGGCGGTCTCGGCCGCGGCGCCGCACGGCACCTGCACCGCGCACAGGACGACCTTCAGCCCCGGCCTGCCGAGGTCGCGCACTTTCGCGACCTTGCCGGGATCGCCCTTCGGGACGGCGATGACGAGGCGGTTGCGGGTGAAGACCTGGGGGCCGCCCCGCGCGTCCCCGGCGCCGGTCACCGTCTTCATGGTGGCGGGGCTCGCGGCCGCGAACACGTCCGCCGGCGCGCCCTGCGTGATCTGCTGCGCCAGCGTCGAGCTGCCGCCGAACTGGAACCTGACCCTCACTCCCGGGTGCGCGCCCTCGAACGTCTTCCCGAGCGCGGTGAACGCCTCGGTGAGCGAGGCCGCCGCGAACACCGTCAGGGTCGCGCCGCCGCCCGGCCTCCCGGTCCCGGAGGAGCCCTCGCCGGCGACGTCGCCGCACCCGGCCAGGGCGGTGAGCGACAGCACCGCCACCGCCGCCGTTCGCTTGAACACGCTGCCTCCTCAGCCCTGGTCCGGGACTTCGACGACGACGTTCGTGGACTTGACGACGGCGTCGGCGACCACGCCCGCCTCCAGGCCGAGGTCGTCGGCCGCCTCGCGGCTCATCAGCGACACGACGCGGAACGGCCCCGCCTGGATCTCGACCTGCGCCATCACCCCGTCCCGGATGACCTCGGTGACGATCCCGCGCAGGCGGTTGCGCGCCGAGGAGAAGCGTTCGGCCTGGTCGGAGGGTCCGTTGCCGCGCGCCTGGTCGCGCACGAAGGCGGCCAGCGCGGCCCCCGGCACCCGCCGGTGCCCGTGCTCGTCCCGGGACGCCGGGAGCCGGCCGCCGTCCACCCAGCGGCGGACGGTGTCCGCGCTGACCCCGAGGAGCGCGGCGGCCTCGCTGATCCTGAACGTCGTCACCCCGCAAATCCTAGAGAGTCGCAAATGCAAGGGGAAGAGCGACAAGTAACTCGATACAGCGATACTTCCATCCTGAATCACCTCGCAGGTACGGCAGAGGCGCCCCGTCTTCCCTCCCGGTCGCCGCGGATGTCACCATCTACTTACATCCCCGAGGCGAGGAGGACCCGTGACGGCACAAGGCCCCGCGACCCTGGTGATCGAACGGCACGGGACGGCGAGCCTGCGCTCCCGGGCGGTCTCGGCGGGCGTCCGGCGGCTGGTGCGCCCCGGTCTCGCCCGGTTCGCGGGCCAGCCCTTCGACGACCGGGCGCTGCGCCGCGCCGCGCTCATCGACCGGCTCGCGGCGCGGGCCGGGACGCCGCGGCGCATCCGCGTGGAGAAGGTCCGCTTCGACGGCTTCGGCGCCGAGTGGGTGTCCGCGCCCGGCGCCGAGCCGCCGCGCGACAAGGCGATCCTCTACCTGCACGGCGGCGGCTGGATCTCCTGCGGCCTCAACACGCACCGCCGGATGGTCGCCTCGTTCGCGGCCGCGTCCGGCGCCACGGCGCTGTCGGTGGACTACCGGATGATCCCCGCGGTCCCCTTCGAGCGGGAGGTCGAGGACTGCGTCACCGCCTACCGGTGGCTGCTGGAGGAGCGGGGGATCGACCCCGGGCGCATCGTGGTCATGGGCGACTCGGCGGGCGGGCACCTCACGTTCGCCACGGCGCTGCGCGCCCGCGAGGAGGGGCTGCCCATGCCCGCGGCGCTCGCGGCCCTGTCCCCCATGCTCGACATGGACCTGACCGAAAAGCTCGCCCACGCCAACATGGGCCTGGACCCCTCCGACCCCGGGGCGCTGCTGGAACGCCTCGTCGAGGGCTTCCTCGGCCACCTCGACCTCGCCGACCCGGCGATCTCCCCCGTCCGCGCCGACCTCGCGGGCCTGCCGCCCGTCCTGCTCACCGCCGGGTCCACCGAACTTCTGTACTGCGACTCCGAGCTGATGGCGCGGCGCCTCGCCGAGGCCGGGGTGCCGGTCACGCTCCAGGTGTGGGACCGGCAGCTGCACGTGTTCCAGATGTTCGGGCCGTACCTGCCCGAGTCGCGCGCCGCGATCGCCGCGCTCGGCGCGTTCGTCCGCGACGCCCTGGACGGCTGAGTCAGCGCGCCTCCAGCAGCGCCTCGGCGATCATTCCGAGGTTGGCGGCGTCCACGAGCCCCTCCCGCCTGATCCGCCCGAACGAGGCCACCACGACGTAGGTGCGCTCACCGTCCGCCGCCACCCCGTGCGGGCCCGAGCCCCCGATCCGCTCCAGCTCGCCGGCGGTGACCTCGGCGGAGAACAGGTGCGCGCGGTGCGCCGACAGGGTCGCGTTCACCTGCCGGGAGCGGTGCTCGCGCAGCCGGCCGGGCTCCAGAGCCAGCCCCGTCTCCTCGGCGACCTCCGCGAGCGCCACCTCGCGGGGGCCGCCCGGCCCGGAACCGCCCGGCAGCTCGTGGACGGCCCCGTCCGCGCCCGCGCTCCGGAACTCCCGGACGAGCACCACCCGCGTCTCGTCGAGCGTCGCGCCGGGCCGGTACAGCACGACCGCCGAGATGTCCGGCCGCCCGATGACGATCTCGTTGTCCTTCACCCGGTCCTCCGCGGCCACGCGGACCCGGACGCGCACTCCCCAGTGCGCCCCGAACCGGAACACCATCCGCGCCCCGAGCAGCACGTTGCCCGCGCCCCGCTGGCCCGCGTACCAGCGCTGGAACGCCGCGTCCCGCCACAGCAGCAGCGGAACCTCGCGCTCCCCTCCGGCCCGGGGCGCGCCGGCGCCGATCCGGCGCAGCGCCGCCGCGACCGTCTCCGGCAGGCTGGAGGCCGTCGGCACCGCGGACTTCTCCGCGTAGTGCAGCAGGTAGCCGTTCCTCGGCGCCTCCGGCGGCGCGCCGAACACCACCCGGCCGCTGTCGTGCCACATCCCCCACTCCACGTTCGTGGTGAAGGCCGGCATGGTCGCGAGGTCGCGCGGCACCCAGAAGACGACCTCGTCGGCCAGGTGCAGGCAGCGCTCCTCCCACTCGACCTGGCCGTCGTAGTCGTCGTAGCGGCCCTCCCGGTGCTCGGGGTCGAACACCACGAGCCGTCCGCCGCGCCAGCGCTCCCGCAGCTCGGCGTGGGCGTCGGGCCGCCACGAGGCGACCCCGGGCGCCCGGGGCGTGGGGCCCGCGAGGAAGACGGCCGCGTCCCAGCGGTCCGGCGGCTCCTCCCGCGCGTGAACGAGGGTGACGCCGTCGTCCATGCGGCGCCTCCTTTCCGGCCGTGTGGACCGCTTACCAACGGGTAAACGCTGCTGATAACAGAATCACACTCCCGGTCAGGAGGAATCGATCATGGCTGGGACCATGCGAGTTCCGCGCACCCGGGGCGTCCTCAGCGGCATCCTGCTGATCCTGCTGGGGCTCTGGGGCGCGCTGCTGCCCCTCGTCGGCCCCTACTTCCACTTCGGATTCACGCCGGACGACACCTGGGTCTACACCACCGACCGCCTGCAGCTCAGCATCGCCCCCGGAGCCGCCACGGCGCTGGGCGGGCTGATCCTGCTGTTCAGCGCCAACCGCGCCGTCGGGATGTTCGGCGGCTGGCTGGCCGCGCTCGCCGGCGCCTGGTTCGCCGTCGGACCCGTCCTCGCCACGCTCTGGAACGTCCCGGGCGTCGGCGCCCCGCTCGGCGCGAGCGAGGGACGGCGCATCGCCGAGCAGCTCGCCGGCTTCACCGGCCTCGGCGTCGTGATCGTGTTCCTCGCGGCGCTCGCGCTCGGCAGGTTCGCGGTCGTCGGCGTCCGCGAACGGCGGCTGGACGAGCCCGAACCACCGCCCGGGTCGAACACCACGCAACCGCTCGTGTACGGGCGCTACGCGCGGGAGAACCACCCCGGCCAGGCCCCGCCGCCGACCGGCGACCAGCACGTCGCGGGCGACACGCGCTGGGAACGCTAGCGGCCCCGGCCGCGCATGTTGCGGACGGACTTGGTGGTCTCGTAGCTGCCGCGCTCGTCGTCGAGCCGCACGTCGTCGCGGTCGGTGAACATGGCGACGAAGGCGACCACCAGGCCGACGCCGCCGATCCAGGGCTCCCGCCAAGCGAAGCTGAGCGCCACGCAGGCGACGGCGACGGCGATGAGCAGCAAGAGCTTCACGTCACACCCCTCGACCGCGTCCCGGCGCCGGGGAGACCCGGCCGCCCGGACGTGCGAACGCGTCCGTCGCGGAAACAGCGAGTAATGGAAGACTTACTCGCCCCGCAGGTGCATCCTGCCACGAGGCGGCCCGGCGGGGGAAGATCCCCGGCGGGCCGCGCGCGATATTTCGGCTACTTCTTGCCCTTGCCGCGCTTCTCGCGGATCTTCATCGTGATGTCGAGGGGCGTCCCGTCGAACCCGAACTCCTCCCGCAGCCGCCGCTCGATGAACCGCCGGTAGCCCTCCTCCAGGAAGCCCGACGTGAACAGCACGAACCGCGGCGGCCGCACCCCCGCCTGCGTCGCGAACAGCACGCGCGGCTGCTTGCCGCCCCGCACCGGGTGCGGATGCGAGTTCACCAGGTCGGCGAAGAACTGGTTCAGCTTGGACGTCGGGACGCGGGTGCCCCAGCCGTCCAGCGCCGTCTCGATGGCCGGCACCAGCTTCTCCATGTGCCGCCCGGTCTTGGCGGAGATGTTCGCCCGCGGCGCCCACCGCGCGTTGTGCAGCTGCCGGTCGATCTCGCGCTCGAGGTAGTGGCGGCGCTCCTCGTCCAGCAGGTCCCACTTGTTGTAGGCGATGACCAGCGACCGGCCCGACTCGATCACCATGGAGATGATCCGCAGGTCCTGCTCGGCGAGCGGCTGGTCGGCGTCCACCAGCACGACCGCGACCTCGGCGCGCTCGAGCGCCGACCGCGTGCGCAGCGTCGCGTAGAAGTCGGCGCCCTGGTTCTCGCGGTGCCGCCGCCGGATCCCGGCCGTGTCGATGAACCGCCACGTCTTGCCGCCCAGCTCGATCAGCTCGTCGACCGGGTCGCGGGTCGTGCCCGCCACCGAGTCCACGACGGCGCGGTTCTCCCCCGCCAGCTTGTTCAGCAGGCTCGACTTGCCGACGTTCGGGCGGCCGAGCAGCGCGACCCGGCGCGGCCCGCCGGCCTCGCCGAACGTCTCCGCCGGGGGCTCCTCGGGCAGCGCGTCCAGCACCGCGTCGAGCAGGTCGCCGCTGCCGCGCCCGTGCAGGGCGCTGACCGGGTGCGGCTCGCCGATGCCGAGCGACCACAGCAGCGCCGCGTCGGACTCGGCGCCCACGTCGTCGACCTTGTTGGCGACCAGCACCACCGGCTTGCCGGACCGGCGCAGGATCTCCACCACGGCCTCGTCCACGTCCGTGGCGCCCACGGTCGCGTCCACCACGAACATCACCACGTCGGCCAGGTCGACCGCCAGCCGCGCCTGCTCGGCGATCGCCGCGGCCAGGCCGGTGGAGTCCGGCAGCCAGCCGCCGGTGTCGACGACGGTGAACCGGCGCCCGCTCCACGCCGCGTCGTAGGCGACCCGGTCGCGGGTCACGCCCGGGACGTCCTCCACGACGGCCTCGCGGCGGCCGAGGATCCGGTTGACCAGGGTGGACTTGCCGACGTTCGGCCGCCCCACCACGGCCACGACCGGCGCCGGGCCCGCGTCCTGGTCGACGTCCTCGACGGCGTCCACCGTTTCGATCTCGAAATCGCTCACTGTCACATTCCCCGGCGGGAGCCGTCAGGCCGCCCGCTCACTCATGCTCTTTGGCGAGGCGGACGACCGCCTCGATGACCTCGTCCAGGCTCAGCCCGGTCGAGTCGATCTCGTGCGCGCCCGCCGCCTTGGCCAGCGGCGAGGCCTTGCGCGTCGAGTCCAGCCGGTCCCGCCGCTCCTGCTCGGCCTGCGTGACCGTCACCGACGCGCCCGGGTCGGCGGCCAGGTCCTTCGCGCGGCGCGCCGCGCGGACCTCGGCGCTCGCCGTCAGGAACACCTTGACCGGCGCGTCCGGCGCGACGGCCGTGCCGATGTCGCGCCCCTCCACCACGATCCCGCCGGCCCCGATGATCTCGCGCTGGAGCTCCACCAGCCGGGCGCGCACCGCCGGGACGGAACTGACCGCGCTGACCGCGTTCGTCACCGCGCGGGTGCGGATCGGGCCGGACACGTCCGTCCCGTCCACCGTGATCGTCGGCGCCGCCGGGTCGGTGCCGGACTCGATCACCGGGTCCTGCGCGCGGGCCGCGACCGCGGCGCCGTCCTCGACCGGCACGCCGTTCTCCAGCATCCACCACGTCATGGCGCGGTACATGGCGCCCGTGTCCAGGTAGCGCAGCCCGAGCACCCGGGCGACGCCCTTGGACGCGCTGGACTTCCCCGACCCGGACGGACCGTCCATGGCGATGACGAGCGGCACGATCGCTCCCTCTCTGTCGTCGTGAAGCGGGCGGCGCTCGTCGCCGCGCCGGCGTGCGGAAGTCCCCCGGAGCAAGTCTTCGGCGCCCCAGGTTACCGGCCTCCCGGCACCACTGCGGCCTAGCCGGGCACCGACCAGCCGCGGGCGCGCAGCTCCTCCGCCAGCCGCTCGGCCGCCTCCGGGACCACCGACAGCTCCAGCACGCCGAGCGGGCGGCCCGGGGAGTGCTCGATGGTCACGTCCTCGATGTTGACCCCCGCGATCCCCGCCGCCTGGAAGATCATCGCCAGCTCGCCCGGCCGGTCGGGGATGACCACCTGGACCGTCGCGTAGGCGGGCTGGTCGCCGCCGTGCTTGCCGGGGATGCGGGACCGGCCCGCGTTCCCGCGCAGCAGCAGGTCGGCGACGTGCGTCGCGGCCTCCTCGCTGCCGTCGCGCAGCAGCGACGCCGCCACCGCGAGATCGGTGGCGACGGCCTCCAGCACGTCGGCGACGGGCGCGGAGTTGGCCGACAGGATCCCGATCCACAGCCGGGGATCGCTCGCCGCGATCCGGGTCACGTCGCGCACGCCCTGCCCGGACAGGCCGAGCGCCACGTCGTCGGCGCCGGTCAGGCGGGCGGCGACCGCGGCCGACACCACGTGCGGGGCGTGCGAGACCAGCGCGACGGCCCGGTCGTGCTCGGCGGCGTCCACCTGCACCGGCATGGCGCCGCACGCCTGCGCCAGGCCGGTCACGACCTCGACCGTCTCCGGCGTCGCCTCCGGGGTCGCGCACAGCGCCCACGGACGCCCGAGGAACAGGTCGGGCCGCGCCGCGCTCGGCCCGGACCGCTCGCTCCCGGCGAGGGGGTGGCCCGCCACGAACGTGGTCAGATCGCAGCCGAGCTCGGCCGCCTGGGCCAGCGGCAGCGCCTTCACGCTCGCCACGTCGGTGTAGGCGGTCGCCAGGCCGCGCTTCTGCGCGTCCAGCAGCGTCACCGCCACCGCCGCCGGCGGCACCGCGAGCACCGCCAGGTCGGCGGGCTCCTCCCGCGCGCCGTCCGGCAGCGCCTCGCCCGCGCCCAGCTCCACGGCCAGGGCCAGCGCCGCCGGGTCCCGGTCGGTCAGCAGCACCTCGGAGCCGCGCTCCCGCATCGCCAGGGCGATCGACGTCCCGATCAGGCCCGTCCCGACCACGACGATCCGCCGCGCCACCACGTCCTCGCTCACGTCGGAAACCCTACTGTGCGATGTCCAGCCGGAGCGCCGTGGCGCCGCGCAGGTACACGTGCTGGACGTCGGAGCGGGGACGGTCCGTCGCGATGTGCGCCATCAGCCGGATGACCCGCGGCAGCGCGCCGGGGACGCCGATCTCGGTGGCGCACAGCAGCGGCACCTCGTGGAACCCGAGCTTGCGGGCCGCGAGCGCCGGGAACTCGGCCGTCAGGTCCGGCGTCACCGTGAAGATGACGCTGATGACGTCGTCGGTGGTGAGCTCGTTGCGGGCCATCACCTCGGAGACGAGCTCGGTCGTCGCCTCCAGGATCTGGTCCCGGTCGTCGGCGTCGATCTGCGTCGCGCCACGGACCGCGCGTACCGTCACAGTCGTATCCCCTCGTCGTGTCCGGTGTCCTCGCCGTGTCCCGGTGCCTCTACAGGCCCACGGCCTTGTACAGCTCGCCGACCTCCTGGACGGTGAGCGCCCGCATCCCGCCCGGCTTCAGCTGGCCCAGCTTGATCGGACCGAACTCGACGCGGGCGAGCTGCTGGACCGGGAAGCCGACCTCCTTCAGCAGCCGCCGGACGATGTGCTTGCGCCCCTCGTGCAGGGTGATCTCCACCAGGACGCGCCGGCCGACCTGGTCGAACACGCGGAACTTGTCGGCCTTGGCGGGGCCGTCGTCCAGGGTGACCCCGGCCTTGAGCCGCTTGCCGAGGTCGCGCGGGATCGGGCCGTGGATCTCCGCCAGGTAGGTCTTGAACACCCCGTAGGACGGGTGGGTCAGCCGGTGCGACAGCTCACCGTCGTTGGTGAGCAGGATCAGGCCCTCGGTGTCGGTGTCCAGCCGCCCCACGTGGAACAGCCGCTCGGGCACCTCCACGTAGTCGGCCAGGGACTTGCGGCCCCGCTCGTCCGCCATGGTCGACACCACGCCGCGCGGCTTGTTGATGGCGTAGTAGCGCATCTCGGACCGGGTCTCGACCCGCTTGCCGTCCACGTGGATGACGGCGCGCCGGGGGTCGACGCGCTCGCCGAACCGGAACACCTTCTTCCCGTCGACGGTCACGCGGCCCTCGCCGATCAGCTCCTCGCAGTGGCGGCGGCTGCCGATCCCGGCCTCGGCCAGGACCTTCTGCAGGCGTACGCCCTCGTTCTCGCTCACGCGTCCTCAACTATCTCGTCTGGAAGGTCATCGGGAAGGTAGGGGGCGAGCTCGGGCAGCTCGTCGAGGTCGCGCAGCCCCAGCCGCTCCAGGAAGTACCCGGTGGTCCGGTAGAGGTGGGCCTGCGACTCCGGGTCCTGCCCGGCGTCCTCGATCAGGCCGCGCAGGGTCAGCGTCCGCATGACGCCGTCGCTGTTGACGCCGCGGATCGCCGACACGCGGGCCCGGCTCACCGGCTGCCGGTAGGCGACGACGGCGAGCGTCTCCAGGGCGGCCTGGGTGAGCCGCGCCTGCTGGCCGTCGGTGACGAACCGCTCCACCACCGGGGCGCAGACGTCCCGGGTGTAGAACCGCCAGCCGCCGGCGACCTCCCTGAGATCGAACCCCCGGCCCTGCTCGGTGTATTCCGCGGCCAGCTCCCGCAGCGTCCCGGCGACCTCGCCGCGGGGCCGCTCCAGCAGCTGCGCGAGCGTCATCTCGGTGACCGGCTCGTCCACCACGAGCAGGATCGCCTCGATCGAGGCGCGCAGCCCCGGAAGCTCCGGCGCGTCCGCGCCGGAATCCTCACTCATCGTCTTTCTCGTCCTTCCGGCTCTTCTCGTCGGGTCCGGCGGCGCCCTCCGCGGGATCCTTCTTCGGGGCGCCCTCGTAGTCGTCGCCGACCTCCACGTCGCCGTCGTCGGTGCCGGTCCAGGTGACGTGGAGCTCGCCGAGGGGCTCGTCCTGCTCGAACGTGACCGCCTGCTCCCGGTACAGCTCCAGCAGGGCCAGGAACCGGGCGACGACCTCGTAGGTGCCCTCGGCGTCGGCCGCCAGGACGCGGAAGGTGGTCCGGCGCAGCCGGCGGAGCAGCTCCACGACGATCGCGGCCTGCTCCTTGACGCTGGCCTTCGGCTGGTACATGTGCTCGACCGAGACCGACGGCGGCGCCTTCGGGGCGAGCGCCTTGGCGGCGAGCCGCGCGAACTCCTGCGGGCCGAGGCCGAGCAGCACCTCCGGCAGGAGGTTGGCGAACTTCGGCTCCATCGGGACCAGGCGCGGGAACCGGCGGCTCGCGTCGGCGACGCGCGCCGCGATCACCCGCGCGACCTCCTTGTACGCCCGGTACTGCAGCAGCCGCGCGAACAGCAGGTCGCGGGCCTCCAGCAGCGCCAGGTCCTCCTCGTCGTCGACCTCGCCGGACGGCAGCAGCCGGGCGGCCTTGAGGTCCAGCAGGGTCGCGGCGACCAGCAGGAAGTGGCTGGCCTGGTCGAGGTCCCACTCCGCGCCGTGCGAGCGGATGTGGGCGATGAAGTCGTCGGTGACCTTGTGCAGCGACACCTCGGTGATGTCGAGCTTGTGCTTGGAGATCAGGCCGAGCAGCAGGTCGAAGGGGCCCTCGAAGTTGTCCAGGCGGACGCGGAACCCCTGCTCCTCGTCGGTCTCGCGCCCCGGCTCGGGCGACGTCGCGTCCACGTCGCTCACGGTAGCGGAGAGCTCCTCGTGCGCTGTGCTCACCGGCCCCATCGTCCCATGCCCCGGCGCGTGCCCGCGCACTTCGGCGAGCACGGGCGGTGACGCGGCGGGGGCGGGCGCTATCCGCCGGTCAGCCGCCGGACGATGGCGCTGGCGTCGTCGCGGGTGAAGCCGCCCGCGGGCCCGTTGATCTCGACCTGGCCTCCGGTGACGGCCTGCATGACCTGCGCGGGCTCCGACACGAGCGTCCCTCCGACGAGCATCGCCATCCGACCGCCGGGCGCCCGGGCGGCGAAGGCGTCGGCGGCCTTGCGGGTCAGCGCGGCGAAGCCCGGCGCGTCCGCCGAGGTCAGCGTCATCGCCACGGACCAGCCGGTGCTGCCGCGGGCGGGGTCCGGCGGGACGGCCCTGACCTCCTCCAGCCGGCGTACCGCGAGAGCGTCCGAGCTCAGCGTGTAGCACTCGGACGCGCCGGGGACGGTGACGGCGCCGCCCGCGCACGGCGGGGCGGACACGCTCGCCAGGAGCCTGAACGTCAGCGGCACGCGCAGATCCACCGGCCCGGACGAGGCGGCGGCCGAGGAGTCGTCGTCCTGACGCAGGACCAGATAGGCCCCGAGGCCGCAGACCGCGACCAGCACCACGGCGGTCACGGCGACCAGCACGATGACCAGCGGGCCCCGCCCCCGGGCGGGCGAGGGCGGCGGGAGGGCGCCGGGCGGCGGGCCGTACGGCGCGGGCGGGGGGTGCCCCATGGTGCGCTCCCTCGGGGTCAGCGGCGGCCGGGCGGCCTCACTCGAACTCCGCCCACCGGACGAGGACCTCACGGGCCAGGCTGCGGTAGGCGTTCGCGCCCATCGAACTGGGGTCGAAGAAAGTGATCGGCTCCCCCGCGACGGTCGCGTCGGGGAACCGCACCGTACGGTTGATCACGGTGTGGAACACCTTGTCGCCGAACGCCTCGACGATGCGCCCGAGGACCTCCCGGGTGTGCAGCGTCCGCGAGTCGTACATGGTGCCGAGGACGCCGTCGATGACCAGGCCCGGGTTGATCCGGCCCTGCACCTTCTCGATCGTCTCCATCAGCAGCGCGACGCCGCGCATCGCGAAGTACTCGCACTCCAGCGGGATCAGCACGCCCTCGCTGGCGGCCAGCGCGTTCACGGTGAGCAGGCCGAGCGAAGGCTGGCAGTCGATGAGGATGTAGTCGTAGTGGTCGACCGCCGACTTCAGCGCGCCCTGCAGGATGTACTCGCGGCCGACCTCGTGGACGAGCTGGACCTCGGCGCCCGACAGGTCGATGTTGCTCGGCAGCAGGTCCATGCCGTCGACGCCGGTCTCGATGACGACGTCCTCCCACTCGGTGTCGCGTTCGAGCAGCAGGTTGTGGATCGTCACTTCGAGCTGGCGCGGGTCGCCCTTGCCGAGGCCCACCGACAGGGCGCCCTGCGGGTCGAAGTCGACGAGCAGGACGCGGCGGCCGTACTCGGCGAGCGCGGCGCCCAGATTGATCGTCGTGGTGGTCTTGCCGACGCCGCCCTTCTGGTTGCAGACGGCCACGATCCGCGCCGGGCCGTGCTCCGCGAGCGGCTCCGGCTCCGGGAACACCGGCACGGGTCGCTGAGTGGGCCCGAGGGCTCGGCTCGGGTCGGTCTCTATGGTGGCGGAGGAGAGGACTCCATCCGCACTGTTAGTGCTGGTCACCAGATCCCTCCCCGGCGGCCTGGAAATGCCATCCAGAACGGGGACTCTAGGGCCGTCCACCCCGTCGCTCAAGCCGACGCGCAACGAACGTCGCGATTTGTCGATGTGCCGGATGGCCCGATTCGTCCCATAGTGCGTGTCCGATGCGCCCGCGGCGCGGGTCAGTTCCGCGCCCTCGGGTGCGAGGTCGCGTAGACCTCGCGCAGCAACTGGACGGTGACGAGAGTGTAGACCTGCGTGGTGGTCACCGAGGCGTGCCCCAGCAGTTCCTGGACGACGCGGACGTCGGCCCCGCCGTCCAGCAGGTGCGTGGCGAACGAATGCCGCAGCGTGTGCGGGGACACCTCCGACAGCTGCGCCCGGTCGGCGGCGGCGCGCAGCACCATCCAGGCGCCCTGCCGCGACAGCCGCCCGCCGCGCGCGTTCAGGAACAGCGCCGGGCCGCCCCGCCCGGCCCCGGCCAGCTCGGGGCGCGCCCGCACCAGATAGGCGTCCACGGCCTCGCGGGCGTAGTCGCCGATGGGCACGACCCGCGCCTTGCCGCCCTTGCCGGCCACACGGGCGAACCCGTCCCCCAGGTCGAGGTCGTCGACGTCCAGGCCGACGGCCTCGGAGATGCGCGCGCCCGACCCGTAGAGCAGCTCCAGCAGCGCCCGGTCGCGCAGGCCGCGCGCCGTTCCGGGGTCGCCGGACGGGCCGGCCGCCGCCGCCAGCAGGCGTTCGACGTCCTCCAGCGAGATCGCCTTCGGCAGCCGGCGCGGCGGCGTGGGCGGCTTGACGTCGTGGGCGGGGTCGCCGGCGGCGAGGCCCTCGCGCAGCGCGAACCGGTGCAGCCCCCGGACCGCCACGAGCGCCCGCGCCGCCGAACCCGCCGACAGCGGCGGATGCTCCCCGTCGCCCTCGCGCAGCCCCACCAGGAACGCGCGGACGTCCTCCTCGGCGATCTCCCCGACGGCCTCCCGCCCCCGCCCCGCCTGCACCTGCGCGTAGCGGCGCAGGTCGCGGCGGTAGGAGCTGAGCGTGTTGGCGGCGAGACCGCGCTCGACGGCCAGGTGCCCCAGGTAGGCGCGCACGGCCGAGTCGAGCGCGGACCCCGCTCCGGCGTCGCGTTCGGGGCGCCGCGCGGTGCTCCGGGAGGACGGGCTCGGGGACAGGGCGGCACCTCTTCCGGCCGTGGGCTCCGGGGACTCGCCCATCATGCCCCCTCCGGCGACCGGAGGGGGACCTCATCCGGCTCAGTCCTCCGGCGCGTCGACGGGGCGCAGGTCCGCGAAACCCGAGTCGCGGGCGGCGCGCACCGCGAGGATCCCCATGCACGCGATCATGTTGTGCAGCTCACCGGCGAACACCTTGCGGACCGCCTCCTCCAGCGGCACCCACACGACCGGCATGTCCGCCTCCTCGTGGACGCGCTCGAAGTCGATCTCGTCGGCCGGGACCTCGGTGAGACCGCGCGCCAGGAAGATCCGGATGCGCTCGTCGGCCATGCCGGGCGACGGGAACACGTCGATCAGGGTGTCCCAGCGCTCGGCGCGGTATCCGGCCTCCTCCAGCAGCTCCCGCTCGGCGAGCTTGTGCAGGGGCTCGCCCTCCACGTCCCGCAGCCCGGCGGGCGCCTCCCACAACTGCCGCGCCACCGGGTGCCGGTACTGCCGCAGCAGCAGCACCCGGTCGCGGTCGTCGACCGCGATGACGCCGACCGAGCCGGTGTGCTCGATGACGTCCCGCGTCACGGCCTCGGTGCCGTCCCCGCGAGGCATCTCCACCCGGTCGCTGCGGACGCTGAAGACGCGCCCCCGGAAGGGCGTGGAGGACTCCACGACCTTCCAGCGGTCGGGATGATCACGGACGTCGCCCGGGCCCAGCTCCTCACCGCCGCTCACGAGGCGCCCCCGTCCGCGCGCGCCTCGGCGTAACCGAGGGCGGCGGACACGAGGCCGCTGAACAGCGGATGCGGGCGGGTCGGACGGGACCGGAACTCCGGGTGCGCCTGGGTACCGACGAAGAACGGGTGCTGCTCGCGGGGCAGCTCGACGTACTCGACCAGGCGGCCGTCGGGCGACAGGCCCGAGAACCTTAGCCCCGCCTGCTCCAGCCGCTCCCGGTAGGAGTTGTTGACCTCGTAGCGGTGCCGGTGCCGCTCGGACACCTTCGCCTCCCCGTACAGCTCCCGCACGACCGACCCGTCGGCCAGGTCGGCCGGGTAGAGGCCGAGCCGCATCGTGCCGCCCATGTCGCGCTCCCCCGCGACGACGTCGAGCTGGTCGGCCATGGTGGCGACGACGGGATGCGCGGTGGTGGCGTCGAACTCGGAACTGCCGGCGTCGGCGAGCCCGCCGAGATTCCGCGCGGCCTCGATGACCATGCACTGCAGCCCGAGGCAGATGCCGAGCAGCGGAACCCGGTTCTCGCGCGCGTGCCGGATGGCGCCGAGCTTGCCCTCGATGCCCCGGACCCCGAACCCGCCGGGGACCAGGACGCCGTCGACGCCGTCCAGCTCCCGCTTGGCGCCCTCGGGCGTCTCGCAGTCGTCGCTCTTCACCCAGCGGATGTGCACCTTGGCGTCGTTGCCGAACCCGCCGTGCCGCAGCGCCTCGGTCACCGACAGGTACGCGTCGGGCAGGTCGATGTACTTGCCGACCAGCGCGATCGTGACCTCGCGGGCGGGCTTGTGGACGCGGCGCAGCAGCTCGTCCCACGCCCCCCAGTCCACGTCGCGGAACGGCAGGTCCAGGCGGCGCACCACGTAGGCGTCCAGGCCCTCCGAGTGCAGCACCTTCGGGATGTCGTAGATGCTGGCGGCGTCCACCGCGGACACCACGGCCTCGCGGTCGACGTCGCACATCAGGCTGATCTTGTGCTTGAGCCCGTCGGTGATCGGCCGGTCCGACCGGCACACGATCGCGTCGGGCTGGATGCCGATGGACCGCAGCGCCGCGACCGAGTGCTGCGTCGGCTTCGTCTTCAGCTCGCCGGACGGCCCGATGTACGGCAGCAGCGACACGTGCAGGAAGAAGCAGTTCTCCCGGCCGATCTCGTGCCGGATCTGCCGCACCGACTCCAGGAACGGCAGCGACTCGATGTCGCCGACCGTCCCGCCCACCTCGGTGATGACGATGTCGACGTCGCCGTCGTCGGCCATCCCCCGGATCCGGTCCTTGATCTCGTTGGTGATGTGCGGGATCACCTGCACGGTGTCGCCGAGATACTCCCCGCGCCGCTCCTTGGCGATCACGTTCGAGTACACCTGGCCGGTGGTGACGTTCGCCGACCCGTGCAGCTCGGTGTCGAGGAACCGCTCGTAGTGCCCGATGTCCAGGTCGGTCTCGGCGCCGTCGTCGGTGACGAAGACCTCGCCGTGCTGGAACGGGTTCATCGTGCCGGGGTCGACGTTGAGGTACGGGTCGAGCTTCTGCATGGTGACCCGGAGGCCGCGGAGGGCGAGAAGCCGCCCGAGGCTGGACGCCGTCAGACCCTTGCCGAGGCTTGAGGCGACACCGCCGGTGACGAAGAGATGCTTGGTAGGACGTGACCTACCAGTGGTAGCCGAAGGCAAGAAGGCGCTCCCGTGGTCGTTACGAGGCGGACGGTACCGCACTGTCCACGGGGTTCTAGCTTATTGCATTTCTCTCCTCCTTCGGCCCGGGGGGCCTCCATCGTCGAGAAACGCGTGCGGTTCTTACTGCGCTTCTCTCCTCCTTCGGGCCTGGCGGCCCTCCATCGTCGAGAAACCCGTGCGATCGCTGGCATCGCTCCGGCTCGCCTAGCGGCTCGCTGCGCGATCAGGTTCTCGCAAGCTCGAACCTGCCTTCGGACGCGATCGCAACCTTTCGGTCGTCGCGTGGTTGCGGCGCCGGCTGATGTCACCGCGCCCGCCCCAACGGTCGACGCGTCCAGTGGCGCACCCGCCGCAGCAGGCGGATGGCAGCGGCGCCCCCTCAAGTGGCGCCCCATCACACCCGTACGCCATCACGACCAAGCGCAGCCACCGCAGCGGAGGGACGCGGCCCTCGTCCGCTGGGGCCTCGCCACACTCGTAGGCGCGATCACCTCATCCGCTGGCGCGGGCCGCCGCAGCGGACGAATCTCGGCCGTCGCGTCCAGAGGCACCCCATCAAGAGGCGCCCCATCCCAACCGTACGCGCGGCCGTCGCGTCCGACGGCAACCCCGTCCCGTCGCGCCTCGTCACACTCGTAGGCGCGATCGCCTCATCCGGTGGCGCGGCCGCTGCGGCAGCAGGTGTGCGGCCGTCGTGCCGGGGGTGCCGTCGGGTGGTGGGGCTGCGCGGTTGTGGCCGTGCCGCCGCCCCCTACAGGCGGGGGGTGGCGGCTGTGGGCATGATGGTGCGGAGCTGGCGGGTCAGTTCGTCGATCAGGGAGCGGGCCTGGTCGGCGGCCTGGCGGGCGGCGTCGCGTTCCTGGGAGAGCTCGGCGATCTGGGCGCGTTGCTCCGTCACGGCCTGCGCCAGCTGGTCGACCCACTGGTCGCGTTCGGCGAGCTTCTCGGCGACGGCGTCGCGCTCGGCGGCCAGCTGCCGCATCGCCGCGACCGTCTGGTCGCGCTCGCGCCCGGCCTGGTCGGCGCGGCCGCGGGCCAGGGTGAGCTCGGACTCGGCACGCGCCTGCGCCTGGACGGCCCCCTCCCGGGCACGCTCCGCCGCCTCGCGCGCCTTGGCGTTGCCGTCGCGCTCCCGCTCGGCCTTCTTGGCGGCCTCCAGCGACTGGGCGGCCGTGTCGAGCGCCTGCTGGCGCTCGCTCTCGGCGGCGTCGGCACGTCCGGCCGCCTCCTGGGCGCGGCGCTCGGCGTCCTGCACCCGGCGCTCGGCGTCCTGCACGCGGCGTTCGGCCTCCTGCGCGCGGCGCTCGTTCTCCTGCGCGCGGCGCTCGGCGACCTCGGCGCGGCGCCGGGACTCGTCGGCCTCCTTGCCCGCCGCGACGACGGCGTGCTGCAGGTTCTGCGCGGTCATCTCGGCGTCGGTGACCTTGGCGCGCAGACCCGCCAGCTCGGCGTGCGCGGTCTCCAGCGCGCGGGACAGCTCCCCCGCCTGCTCGGCGACGCGGTCGCGCTCGGCCTCGGCGGAGCGGCGGCCGCCGACGGCGTCCTCGACGGCGCGCAGGGCGTCGCGACGACCTTCGCCCGCCCCGCCCCCCTCGACGTCCGGACCGGCGCCGGCACCGACTGGAACACCTTCCTGCGCG
>NZ_JBFARL010000078.1:0-34531 GCF_040674655.1 Actinomadura sp. NPDC049753
GTCGGTGTTGACGAGTTCGCGCCAGCGGCCCACGCGGGGGAGGCCCACCCGGTAGTTCTCGTGCGGGTTCCCGGCGAAGTTGACGACGCACGCCATCCGCGCAGCCGCCCGGGCAGCGCGGCCGCCATGAAGACCGCCCCGAGAGCGGCCACCGCGCCCGACGCCGCCAGCACGTCCGGATGGTTCCACGCGTGCCGCTGCAGGGCCTCCACCACCGGGGCGACGCCCGGCACCGGGTGGACGGCCGATCCGAGCGCCCCGGCGAGCAGCTCGATCGCGGCAGCCCCGCCGAACGCGGTCACCAGCAGCGCCGCGGCGAGCCCGGCGAGCGCGCGGCGGGGCCGCAGCTCGCGGACGGCGAGCCGGCGCGCCAGCCGCCTGCCCCGCGCCTCCTCGATCAGCTCCTTGACCAGCGTCTCGGCCATGGCCACCCCCCGTGAGCCCTCGGCACGTACGGCTTCGTCACCCATGGTGCGCGAAAGTCACGCGGAGTGAAACACGCCATGCCGACATCTCACGCGTTCATCGGCCGGGAAACCGCAGGTCAGCGGAAGACGACCGTCCGGTCGCCGTTGAGCAGCACGCGGTGCTCGGCGTGCCAGCGGACGGCGCGGGCGAGGGCGAGGCACTCCACGTCGCGTCCCACGGCCACCAGTTCCTCCGGGCTGTGGGTGTGGTCGACGCGCGCGACCTCCTGCTCGATGATCGGCCCCTCGTCCAGGTCGGCGGTGACGTAGTGCGCGGTCGCGCCGATCAGCTTGACGCCGCGCGCGTGCGCCTGGTGGTAGGGGCGGGCGCCCTTGAAGCTCGGCAGGAACGAGTGGTGGATGTTGATGATCGCGCCGGGCAGCTTGGCGCAGAAGTCGTCGGACAGGATCTGCATGTACCGGGCGAGGACGACGAGGTCGGCGCGGTAGTGCTCGACCAGCGTCAGGATCTCGGCCTCCTGCGCGGCCTTGCCGCCCGGCCCGACCGGCAGGTGGTGGTAGTCGATCCCGTACGACTGGGTGAGCGGCCGCAGGTCGGGGTGGTTGGACGCGACCGCGACGATGTCGATGTCGAGCAGCCCGGACCGCGTCCGGTACAGCAGGTCGTTGAGGCAGTGCCCGCCCTTCGACACCATGATCAGCACGCGCGGGCGCTCGGCCAGCGGGTGCAGCCGCCACTCCAGCCCGAGCTCGGGCACCAGGGACGCGAAGGCGCCGCGCAGCTCGTCGGGGTCGGTGTCGGCGAGCGCCGCGAACTGCACCCGCATGAAGAAGGTGCCGGTCTCGCCGTCCCCGAACTGCTGGCTCTCGACGATGTTGCACCCGCGCTCGGCCAGCAGCCCCGAGACGGCGGCCACGATGCCGGGCCGGTCAGGGCAGGACAGGGTCAGCACGTACTCGTTCACGGGTTCGCTCACGGGTCTCATTCTTGCCTCGGCGCGGGAAGCGCCAGCTCAGGACGGGTCCCTTCCGAGCTTACGCGGCGGCGTCCCCGTCCGCCGCCGTACCGGCCGGTCGGCGCGGCCGGGACGCCGCCGGCCTTGTCTACCCGCGAGTAGTTTGAAGGCCCGCCTTGGGGTTACCTTTGCCCGCATGCGGCGAATCGCGCTCGTGGCGCTGGCGGTCACCCTGGCCCTGGCGGGCTGCACCGACAAGACCGGCGAGAAGGGCGGCGAGGGCGGGAAGGGCGGTCGTCGTCCCGCGACGGTCGACGGCGTCCCCACCTCGGAGGGGACGCACAAGCAGAAGCTCGACGTGGGGACGGTCGGCCACCGCGAGTACCTGTTGCACGTCCCGTCCAAGGTCGCGGACGGGAAATGGAAGGACGGCAGGCCGGCCGACAGGCCCGCGCTGGTCATCGCCCTGCACGGCGGCCTGGCGAACATGTCGAAGATGCGGGACCTGACCGGCTTCGACAAGCTGTCGGACGAGCACGGCTTCCTCGTCGCCTACCCCGACGGGTTCATGACCACGTGGAACGCGGGCGACTGCTGCGGCGCGGCGAAGGTCGGGAACGTCGACGACGTCGGGTTCCTCGGCAAGCTCATCGACAGGCTCACCGGCGCCGGGCTGGCCGACCCGAAGCGCGTCTACGTCACCGGGTTCTCCAACGGCGCCGGGATGGCGTACCGGATGGCCTGCGAGAAACCGGGCAAGGTCGCGGCGATCGGGGTGGTCGAGGGCGCCCTGGTGACCGAGTGCGATCCGGACCGCCCGGTGTCTGCGATGATCTTCCACGGGACGGCGGACGGGAACGTGCCCTTCAACGGGGGCGGCGACCGCGACTTCAACGACAAGCGCCCGTTCCCGCCGGTGTCGGACGCGGTCGACTTCTGGCGCAAGGTCGCGGGGCTGCCCCAGCCGCGCGAGCGGGTGAAGGCGCTCAGCGGCGACACCCGGTGTGAGAGCACCGGCAAGGGCGCGCGCGGCGTCGCCGTGACCTTCTGCAGGATCGACGGCGGGCGGCACCGGTGGCCGAAGGAGGCGAGCCCGATGCTGTGGAGCTTCTTCGCCGCCCATCCGCGCACGGGGACATGAGACCTTTTCACATTCCCCCGGTAGTGTGGCATCGTGACGAGCATGAACCTCCGGGACCGCTATGACGCCGCGACCGCCGGGCTAGAGGCGCCGTTCGCCGTCGTCGACCTCGCGGCCTTCCGCGCCAACGCCGCCGACCTCGTGCGCCGCGCCGCCGGCAAGCCCATCCGGGTCGCCAGCAAGTCGGTGCGCTGCCGGGCCCTCCTGGAGGACGTCCTCGCGATGGAGGGCTTCGCCGGGGTCATGGCGTTCACCCTCCCCGAGGCGCTCTGGCTGGCCGCCGAGGGCGTCAGCGACGACATCCTCGTCGCCTACCCCACGGCCGACCGCACCGCGATCGCCGCGCTCGCCGGCGATCCCCGCGCGGCCCGCGCCGTCACGCTGATGGTCGACTCCCCCGAGCACCTCGACCTGATCGAGTCCGCCGCGGGCGACCGGCGCGTGCGGGTCTGCATCGACATCGACGCCTCCTACCGCACGCTCGGCGGCCGGGTGCGGATCGGCGCGCTGCGCTCCCCGCTGCACACCGCCGCCGACGTCCGGGCGTTCGCCGAACTGGTCCTCAAGCGGCCCGCGCTCGACCTCGTCGGGCTGATGGCCTACGAGTCGCAGATCGCGGGCGTCGGGGACGTGCCGCCCGGCCGGCCCGCGCGGGGCCGCGTCATCCGCGCCATGCAGCGGCAGTCCCGGGCGGAACTCGCCCGGCGCCGCGCGGCGATCGTCCGGGCCGTCCGGGAGATGACCGACCTGGAGTTCGTCAACGGCGGCGGCACCGGCAGCGTCGAGACGACGGCGGCCGAGCGCGCCGTCACCGAGGTCGCGGCCGGCTCCGGCCTCTACCAGCCGCACCTGTTCGACCAGTACTCCAACTTCGCCGGGCGGCCCGCCGCGCTGTTCGCGCTGCCCGTCGTCCGGCGCCCCGCGCCCGGCGTCGTCACGTGCCTCGGCGGCGGCTACCTGGCGTCCGGGCCGGCCGACGCCGTCCGCCTGCCCCAGCCCTACCTGCCGACGGGCCTGTCCTACAGCGGCGAGGAGGGCGCGGGCGAGGTGCAGACGCCGCTGCTCGGGCGCGCCGCCGACCTGCTGTCGGTGGGCGACCGCGTCTGGTTCCGCCACACCAAGGCCGGCGAGCTGTGCGAACGGTTCGACGCGCTGCACCTCATCGAGGACGGCCGGCACGTCCGCACCGTCCCCACCTACCGGGGCGAGGGCCGCACGTTCCTGTGAGCGCGCGCCCCGTACCGTCTAGGTTGGGGGCATGAGCGACGCTCCCATGATCAGTGTCCGCGGCGAGGCGGTGCTGGAGGCCGAGCCGGAGATCGCGCGCCTGTCGGTGCACGTCGAGACGCAGGAGTCCGACCGGCGCGCGGCCCTCGACCGGCTCACCGAGCGGAACCAGCAGTGCCTCGACCTGGTCAAGTCCTATGGCGAGGCCGTGGAGAAGCTGGAGACGGGCGGCCTGTCGATCACACCGCTGCTGAAGTACCGGCGGCGCGAGGGCGACATCCGCGCCTACCGCGGCACCGTCTGGATCAAGATCACGGTCAGCGACTTCGCGGTGCTGGGCGAGCTGGTCGCCCGGCTCGGCGACCTGGAGCGCACCTACGTGACCGGGCCGCAGTGGGAGCTGCGGCACGACAGCGAGGTGTACCGGCGGGCCGCGCGGCAGGCGGCGAACGAGGCCGTCGACCGGGCCCGCGGCTATGCCGAGGCGCTCGGCGCCCGGCTCACCGGGCTGGTGGAGCTGTCGGACGAGGGACTCGGCCGCGACGGCGGCCCGGGCGGGCCCGTCGCGCTCGCCGCCGCCTACGGGCGCGCGCCGGGGGGCGCCGCCGAGGAGCCCGAGCCGATCGACCTGGAGCCGGAGACGCAGATCGTCCGCGCCACCGTCGAGGCCAGGTTCACCGCGACGGCCCCCGACCTCGGCTGACCCGGCCCCCGCTGAACGGCCGGGCCGCCGCGCCCGTACTCCAGGACGTGGGAGGAACGGACTGCGGGGCGTACCGGATCGGCCTCGGCGTCTACGCCATCGGACGGCTCGCCGGCGCCGAGGCGGACGCGCTGTCGGCGCACCTGAGCGGCTGCCCGCCGTGCCGGGACGAACTCGCCGGGCTGCGCGGCGTCGCCGAGCTGCTCGCCCGCTCCGCCCGGCAGTGGAACGGGGCCGCCCCGCCGCACTCCGGCGCCGCCCCGCCGCGTCCGGGCCCCGCCCGGAAACGCGGAAGCGCCGGCCGCGGACCGCGGACCGGCGCCTCGGGGACGGGGCTCAGCGCCTCCTGCGCCTACGGCGCCGCAGGACCAGGGCGGTCACGATGACCGCCGCGCCGACGCCGGCGAGCACCAGCCGCCTGTCGATCTGAGGGCCCTCGCCGTCGTCGTCCTCGGAGGGGCGCACCATCGCGCCGAGGGCCTTGGCGACCTGGTCGGCCTCCTCCTTCAGCCGCTCCGCGCCCCGCTGCGCGACGTTCCTCGGGCTGACCCGGTCGGCGAGCTCGTCGATGGTGCGGGCCAGTTGCTGCCGGCTGCGCTCTATCTCCCGTTCCAGCGCCTCCGGGTCGCGGCTCTTGTCAGCCATGCCGTGTCCTTATCGTGTCGGGCGTACTCGCGCGGGCCGGAACCGTGACGAGCCGAGCGGTGATCCGCACAGTCTTGCAGGTCTTCCCGCCGGATGCCCGCCGCACCCCAGCCGGTACCGTTGGACCCACCATCCGAGCGAAAGGCGGGACAGGGTGTCCGAGCGGCTGCAGCCGGGCGACGTCGCCCCCGAGTTCGAGCTACCCGACGCCGACGAGACCGCGGTGTCGCTGGCCTCGCTGCGCGGCAAGCGCGTGATCCTCTACTTCTACCCGGCGGCCATGACCCCCGGCTGCACCAAGGAGTCGGTCGACTTCGAGGGAAGCCTGCCCGAGCTGGAGGCCGCGGGCGTCGCCGTCGTCGGCGTCTCCCCCGACAAGCCGGCCAAGCTCGCCAAGTTCCGGGAGAAGGAGGGGCTCACGTTCCCGCTTCTGTCCGACCCGGACGCGGAGGTCCTCCGGGCCTACGGCGCCTACGGGGAGAAGAAGCTGTACGGCAAGGCCGTCGTCGGGGTCATCCGGTCGACGTTCGTCATCGACGCCGACGGCAGGATCGAGAAGGCGTACTACAACGTGAAGGCGACGGGGCACGTGGAGCGCCTCCGCCGCGATCTCGGCCTGTAGGCACCGCGCCGGCCCGCGCTCGGCGCGGGCCGGGGTGGGGACTTGTGCGGGCGGGGGGATTCGAACCCCCACGGTGTCACCACCAACAGGACCTAAACCTGCCGCGTATACCTGATTTCGCCACGCCCGCCCGCGTCCTCGTCCGGGCTCCCGTTCGAGCTTCCGTCTGAGGGCGCGTTCAGCTTAGCGTCCTGATCGGCGGGCGCGGGGACGGATTCCGCCGCCTCCCGGCGGGGCGTGCGGTACAGGGCCGCGACGACGACCGCGGTGACGGCGAGCGCGACCGACGCGGTGAGGAACGCCGTCTGGAGGCCGTCGCTGAAGGCCGCCCGCGCGTGGTCGGCGGCCTGCGGGCCGAGCCGGACCGCCACCGCGACCGACGTCCTGGCCTGCTCGGCGGCCGGGCCCGGCAGGTTCCCGAGGTCGAGGTTCGCGCGGTAGGCCGACTGCAGGAGGCTGCCGAGGACGGCGATGCCGAGCGCGCCGCCGAGCTCCCGGGCCAGGTCGTTCATCGCCGAGCCCACGCCCTGCTTCTCGGTGGGCAGCGCGTCGGTGATCGCGGCGGTGGACGGGGTCATGGCGAGGCCCATGCCGGCGCCGAACGGGACGAGGCCCGCGAGCAGCAGCCAGTAGGTGCTGTCCTCGTCCAGCAGCGAGAAGACCAGCATCCCGACGCCGACCAGGAGCAGGCCGGCCGTGATGACGCGGCGCGGACCGAGCCTCCCGGCCAGCTTCGGCGCGACGACCCGGGCGGACGGCATCATCGCGAGCGCCATGGGCACCAGGCTGAGCGCGCCGACGAGCGCGCTGTCGCCCTTCACCAGCTGCAGGTACTGCAGGATGATGAAGACGAAGCCGAAGAAGGCGAAGAACTGCAGGGTGATCGTGAGAGAGCCCGCCGAGAACGCCCGGATGCGGAACAGCCGCGGGTCGAGCAGCGGGTTCGGCCGCTTCAGCTCCCACGCCACGAACCCGGCGAGGACGACGAGGGCGGCGGCGAGGCCGAGCAGCGTCCGCGCGGAGGCCCAGCCGTGCGTCGGCGCCTCGATGATCGAGTAGACGCCGGCGCCGAGGCCGACCACGGTGATCAGCGCGCCGGTCACGTCGAGCCTCGGCGCGTCCGGTTCGGCCGACTCGGGGACGAACGCGAGCGTCGTGACGAGCGCGACCGCGGCGAGCACGACGTTCATCCAGAACACCGACCGCCAGGTCCAGAACTCCAGCAGGGTCCCCGAGACCAGGAGGCCGAAGATGGCGCTGGCCCCGGCGACGCCCGCCCAGGCGCCGACCGCGCGGGTGCGCTGGGCGGCCGGGAACGTCGAGGTGATCGTGGACAGCGTCGCCGGCATGACCAGGGCCGCGCCGAGGCCGAGCACGCCGCGCATCGCGATCAGCCATTCCGGGTCGCCGCCCAGCGCCGCCGCGGCCGAGCCCGCGCCGAACACGAGGAGCCCGGCGGTGAGCGCGCGGCGCCGCCCGTAGCGGTCGCCGATCGCGCCGCCGAGCAGCAGCAGGGCCGCGAAGACCAGCGCGTAGGCGTCGATGATCCACGACAGCTCGGTGAGGCCGGCGCGGGTGTCGCGGGCGATGGAGGGCACCGCCGTGTTGAGGGAGGCCACGGCCGACACCACCGTGGCGAGGGACAGCATCACGGCCGGCAGCACCGCTCGGTGGACGGCGCCCGGCCCCTGCTTCGTGGTGTTCATACCTCGACGGTGGCCCCCGCCGGGACTATATTTCAACCTTGATGAATAAATCTGGGGGCGGGCGGGGGCGGCGGCGCGGCGGCCCCGACACCCGCGAGGAGATCCTCGCGGTCGCCCGGAGGCGGTTCCTGGCCGACGGGTACGGGCCGGTCACGATGCGGTCCCTCGCCGCCGAGGCGGGCGTGGACGCCGCGCTGATCAGCTATTTCTTCGGCTCGAAGAAGGGCCTGTTCGGCGCGGTGCTCGGGCTGGTCGCCAACCCGCCCGAGGTGCTGGCGGGCGCGCTGCCCGGCGACCCCGCCGAGCTGCCCGAACGCGTCCTGCGCGCGATGGTCTCCGCCTGGGACGACCCGGAGAACGGCAGGCCGCTGCTGCTCATGGTGCGCGCCGCCGTCCAGGACCCGGACCTGAGCCGGCTGGTGCGCGACCTGGTGGAACGCGAGATCGTCGGCCGCATCGCCGACCATCTGGGCGGCCCCGACGCGACCAAGCGGGCCGGGGCGCTGGGCGTCCAGCTCTCCGGGCTGATCTTCGCCCGCTATGTCCTCGCGGTGGAACCCGTCGCCTCGATGCCGCCCGATGAATTAATCCGGTACCTCTCCCCGGGCTTCCGCGCCACCGTCCGCGGTCCGTCCCGCCGGCCCCGGATGCGCTGACCCGGTAGCGGACACGCCCGCGGCGGGATTGCGGACGACACTCCGGACGAATCGGGCAAAGAATCTCAGCACGCGGAGGGCGGGCGTTCTAGGCTGGCCGCGTCCGTTCGCCACGCGCAGCCGGTGATTCATGATCACACATCTGGCGGGTCCCCCGTGAGCGCCGACCCTGTGAGCGCCGGTTCCCCGGGCCCCGGCTTCACGCATCGCCTGCTGCCCTTCTCCGGGGCGGAGGAGTTCCTCGGCGGCGCGGTGCCGTTCCTGCGCGCCGGCCTCGACGCGGGCGACCGCGTCCTCGCGGTCTGCGGGACCGGGCGCGAGGCGCTGCTGCGCGACGCCCTCGGGCCCGCCGCGGCGGGCGTCGAGTTCACCGAGGCCGCCGCCTGGTACGCGCACCCGTCCCGCACGCTGGCGGACTGCCTGGGCGACGCCTTCGAGACCGCGCGGAGCGGGCGCCGGCTGCGCGTCCTCGGCGAGCCCGTCTGGGCGACGCGGCCGCCGCTGGAGGTCGTCGAGTGGCAGCGGACCGAGGCCGTGCTGAACGAGGCGTTCCGCGGCACCGGCGCCGCGATCCTGTGCCCCTACGCGGCGTCGCTCCCCGCCTCCGTCGTCGCGGCCGGACGCAGGACGCACCCCGAGACCGTGCGCGGCGCGCGGGCCCTCCCCAACCCCGGCTTCCTGAGCCCCGCGGCGTACTGCGCCCGGTGCGACGGCGAGGCGCTGCCCCCGCCGCCGGACGGCGCCGAGACCCTGGAGATCGAGCGGCCCGACCTGTACTGGCTCCGCGTGTGGGTGACCGACTGCGCGCGGCGCACGCGGCTGCCGGGCGGCGAGAAGCAGCGGCTCCTCGTCGCGGTCACCGAGGTCGTCACGAACGCGTTCCGGCACGGCGAGCCACCCGTCGTCCTGCGCATGTGGACCGACGCCTCGCCCGGCACCGCCGCCCTGGTCTGCGAGGTCACCGACGGGGGGAGGTGGGAGCCGGGCGGCGGGTTCGGCCTCGTCCCGCCGAAGCCGGACGGCGGAGCGCCCGGCGACCGGTTCGGGCTGTGGGCGGTGCGCCTGCTGTGCTCCTTCGTCCAGATCCGGACAGGCCGGCACGGGACCGCGGTGCGGCTGCTCTTCGCCCTGCCGGGCGCGACCACGGCGAACCGGCGTGGCGGCGGCGGCTCGGACGGAGCGTGAGGAACTCCATGCGTTGGGCTTCCAACGGCATCGGACCGGCGTACGCTGAACAGATCCGCCTCACACCGATGGGCAGGCCATGGACACATCCTGGTTCGCCGAACGCCCCGTAAGCGAACTCCGTCCCGGAGATCACGGCTGGCTGGCCTACAGCAGTCAGGAGGAGCGCGACCGCGTCATCGGGCCCTTCGTCCGGGAGGGCCTGGAGACCACCGAGAAGGTCGTGTACGTCACCGACGTCCCGGTCGAGGGGCTGCCCGGCCTCGGGCAGGGGCGGCCGATCGACGTGGACGCCCTCGTCAGGTCGGGCCAGCTGCGGGTCATCCCGCCGCGGGAGGCCTGCCTCGACCGCCGCGGCTCGTTCGAGCCCGCCAAGATGGCCGACACCGTCGCCCGCGAGCTCGCCGCCGCGTTCGGGCAGGGTTTCCGCGCCGTGCGCCTCACCACCGACCACAGCTGGCTGCTGAACGGCCCCGGCCGACCCGACCTCGGCCGGATGCTCGGCTGCGAGCACCGCGTCGGCGACACCGTCTCGCCGAGCACCATGGCGATGGCGATCTGCCAGGTCGACCGGCACTCGTGTCCGCCCGCCGAGCTCGCCGCCCTCCGCGACACACACGAGGTCCTCGTGGAAGTGAACCCCGAGTTCGACGACGGGATACTGAAGATCGTGCGCACGTTCGAGCCCGACGGGCTCCGCGTCGAGGGCGAGCTGGACGCCGCACGGCACTCGGTGTTCGCCGAGCAGCTCCGCCGGCTGACCGGCCGGACGGGGCCGCCCGGCCGCAGCGTCCACCTCGACCTGTCCCGCCTCGGGTTCATCGACCTCGGCGGGCTGCACCTGCTGGCGAAGCACGCCACCCGGCTGCCCGCCGACGCCGCGCTGATCCTGGACCACCTGTCGCCCGACGTCGAGAGCGTCATCGACATGGTCGGCTGGCACCGGCTGCCCGGCCTCGCCCGCGGCCGGCGGCTCGCGGAGACGGAGGGCATCGCCTGATGGCACTGGAGCACAAGGCCTTCATGTACCAGGGCACCGAGGACTTCCTGTCCGTCACCGTGCCCTACCTCGAGTCGGGCGTGCGGCGCGGCCAGGTCGTGATCGCCGTCGCCTGCGAGCCCAACCTGACCGCCCTGCGGGACGTCCTCGCCCCGCACGGCGACGCGGTCACCTACTTCGACTCCGCCGTCTTCTACAAGCACCCCGTGCACACCCTGCGCGACTACCAGACCATCGTGAAGCAGAGCGCCCCGCGCACCGTCTGCGCGCTCGCCGAGCCGCTCTGGCACGGGTGGGACGAGCGCCAGACGCTCGAATGGGTCCGCTACGAGTCCCTCATCAACGTGGTCTTCGGCGACTCGGGAGCGCGGGCCCTGTGCCCCTACGACGCCGAGGGGCTGCCGCCCCGCATCCTCGACGAGGCGCGCCGCACCCATCCCCTGCTGCTCGCCCCGGGCCACGACGGCGAGAACGGCGACTACATCGACCCGGTGAGATTCGGGTCCGGTTGCGACAGCCGGTTCCGCTCCGACCGCCCGGCCGGCGCCGAGTACTTCTCCATCGACGGCGACGACCTGCACGCGCTGCGCGTGTTCGTCGGCGAGCGCGCCCTCAGGCACGGCCTGGCCAAGCAGAAGGCGCAGAACCTGGTCACCGCCGCCAACGAGGTCGCCGCGAACGCGCTCCAGCACGGCACTCCGCCGATCGGGCTCTGGACGTGGCAGGACGGCGCCGACCTCGTCTGCGAGATCGGCGACCACGGCTTCTGGCGCCCCGGGCCCGACCCGCTGACCGGCTTCATCCCGCCCGACTCCGCCCTCCAGCGCGGCTTCGGCCTGTGGACCGTCCGCCTCCTGGTCGACCTGATGGAGCTGCGCGCCGGCTGGGACGGCACCTTCGTCCGCCTGCGCTGCCGCTGACCGCCCCCGCGGGCGGGGGTCAGGCCAGGCCTGCGGCTCGGAGGGCGTCGGGGACTATCTCGGCGAGCGCGCGGAAGGCCCGGCCGCGATGGCTGATCGCGTCCTTCTCGGCGGGCGCCAGCTCCGCGGTCGTGCGGGTCCCGCCCTCCGGAAGGAAGATCGGGTCGTAGCCGAAGCCGCCGGCGCCGCGCGGCTCCCGGATGACGGTGCCGTGCATCCGGCCCTCGACGCAGTGCTCCGCGCCGCCCGGGACGACCAGCGCGGCCACGCACACGAACGAGCCGCCGCGCCGGTCGTCGGCCACGTCGGCGAGCTGGTCGAGGACGAGCCGCAGGTTGGCGGCGTCCTGGTCGCCGGCGCCGAACCGTCCCGACCAGCGGGCCGACAGGACGCCGGGCATGCCGTTCAGCGCGTCCACGCACAGGCCGGAGTCGTCGGCGACGGCGGGCAGCCCGGTGAACGCGGCGATCGCGCGGGCCTTCAGCAGCGCGTTGCCCTCGAAGGTCAGCTCGGTCTCGGGCACGTCGGGGGCGCCGGGGAAGGCGTCGAGGCCGACGACGTCGAGGTCGCCGAGGATCCGGTGCAGCTCGGCGATCTTGCCCTGGTTGCGGGTGGCGAGGACGATGCGGCTCATCGGCCGAGGGCCTCGTTCTGGATGCGGGTCAGCTCGGCGCAGCCGGCGGCGCCGAGGTCGAGCAGCTCGTCCAGCTCCGCCCGGTCGAACGGAGCGCCCTCCGCGGTGCCCTGCACCTCGACGAACCGGCCGTCGCCGGTGCAGACGACGTTCATGTCCGTCCCGGCGGCCGAGTCCTCCTCGTAGCAGAGGTCGAGGCGGGGCTCGCCGTCCACGACGCCGACGCTGACCGCCGAGACCGAGGTGATGAGCGGGTTCCCCTTCAGCAGGCGGCGCTCGCGCATCCAGCTCACCGCGTCGGCCAGCGCGACGTAGGCGCCGGTGATCGCGGCGGTGCGGGTGCCGCCGTCGGCCTGAAGGACGTCGCAGTCGAGCTGGACGGTGTTCTCGCCGAGCGCCTTGAGGTCCAGGCACGCCCGGATCGACCGGCCGATCAGCCGGGAGATCTCGTGGGTGCGGCCGCCGATCCGGCCCTTGACGGACTCGCGGTCGTTGCGGGTGTTCGTCGCGCGGGGCAGCATCGCGTACTCGGCGGTGACCCAGCCGAGGCCGCTGTCGCGCCGCCAGCGGGGCACCGAGTCCTGCACGGACGCGGCGCACAGCACCCGGGTCGCGCCGAACTCGACGAGCACCGACCCTTCCGCGTGGTCGAGCCATCCGCGCTGGATGCGGACGGGACGGAGCCGGTCGGGTGCGCGATCATCGGGGCGAGCCATGCGCCCACCCTAGCGGGCGGGCCCGCGCCGGATCCGGCCTACCGCCGGTGACGCCGCACTCACCGCGGCCGGCCGCCGGAGGCGGGCGCCCCCGGGAGCGGGGGCCCTCAGAACTCGTAGACGGCGCCGACCTCGGCCAGTTCGACCGGGCCGCGGAACCCGCTGGCCTTCGCCTCCGAGAGCGTCTCGGACGGGTCGTTCCACGGCAGCAGGTGCGTCAGGACCAGCCGGCCGACCCCGGCCCGCTCGGCGTGCTCGCCGGCCTCCCGTCCCGTCAGGTGCATGTCCGGCGGCAGGTCCGGCCGGTCGGCGAAACCCGCCTCGCACAGGAACAGGTCGGAGTCGCGGGCCAGCCGGACCAGGTCGTCGCTGTGGCCGGTGTCGCCGGAGTAGGTCATGACGCTGCCCTCGTGCTCGATCCGCAGGCCGTACGCCTCGACCGGGTGGTTCATCAGCGCGGTGGTGACCGTGAACGGGCCGATGCGCACCGGCCCCGGCTCCAGCGGGCGAAAGTCGAAGGTGGCGGTCATCTCCGGGTTCGGTTCCAGCTCGTACGCCTTGATCATGTGGTCCGCGGTGTCGCGGGGGCCGTACACCGGGATACGCGGCGCCGGGCCGTCCGGGCAGTACGTCCGCGCGATCCAGTAGACGGTGAGGTCGAGGCAGTGGTCGGGATGCAGGTGCGAGATGCAGATGGCGTCGATGTCCAGCAGGCCGTGGAAGCGCTGGAGGCTTCCGATCGCGCCGTTGCCGATGTCGATGAGCATGGAGAAGCCGTCCGCCTCGACCAGATAGCTGGACGCGGGGCTGTCCGGCCCTGGGAAACTGCCGGAACAGCCGATCACAGTGACCCGCACGCTCACTCCTCCTCTGTGGTCCCGAGGAATCAGGTCGTCAGAGCCTTGCTCAACGTGCTCTCCACCGAACCGATCTCCGGCCCGAGGAAGCGGCGGCCGAGCTCGGCGAACACGGCGGGGTCGCCGGTGGCGCGGAACCGGTGCCGCGGCCGGGGCGTCGCCTCGGCGCGGGCCAGTCCCCGATCGTGCAGCACTCGGTACACGTCCTTGGCGGTCTCGTCGGCGCTTGAGACCAGTGTGACCCCGTCTCCGACCACATACGAGATGACACCGGTCAGAAGGGGGTAGTGCGTGCAGCCGAGGATCAGGGTGTCGCAGTCCGCGTCCACGATCGGGCGCAGGTATTCGCGTGCGGCGTCGAGGAGGTCGTCGCCCATCGTCACGCCCGCCTCGACGAAGTCGACGAAGCGGGGGCAGGCGGCGCTGACCAGCTCGATGTGCGGCGCGGCGGCGAACGCGTCCTCGTAGGCGCGGCTGTTCACGGTGGCCTCGGTGGCGATCAGGCCGACCCGCCCGTTGGAGGTGGCGCGGGCCGCGCGCCTGGTCGCGGGGTTGATGACCTCCACGACCGGGACGTCGTAGCGTTCGCGGGCGTCGCGCAGCATCGCCGAGCTGGCGCTGTTGCAGGCGATCACCAGCATCTTCACGCCCTCGTCGACCAGCTCGTCCAGCATCTCCAGCGCGAACGCGCGGACCTGGGCGATCGAGCGCGGGCCGTACGGCTGGCGGGCCGAGTCGCCGAGGTAGACGATCGGCTCGTTCGGCAGCTGGTCGAGGATGGCGCGGGCCACCGTGAGGCCCCCGAAACCGCTGTCGAAGATCCCGATGGGCGCGTCTGGGAGGCCGTCCCCCCGGGATGGATCTGACATGGTGCACAAGGCTAGGCGACATGGCCCCGCCCGGGTGTGTCATGCGTTGGACATCACACCGTCACACGCTGGAAAACCGTCCAGCTCACGCCGCCGACGCGTGATCCGGTCGTTCGGCGGTCCGAAACGCCGGTGCGCCGCGCCGGCTAGGAGCGGGCGAGGGGGACGCGGGCGATCTGCCGGCTCTGTGCCACGAGGCGTCCGGCGGCGTCCCACACCTCGACCTCCTCGTCGAACCAGCCGCCGGCGAGGAGCCGTCCGGTGCCGTGCACGGCGAGCCAGCCGGGCGCCGGGACGGCCCGCATGTGCCAGGTCAGCTCGACGGTCGGGGCCCAGCCCTGCGCGCCGAGGTTGAGCGCCACGGGCGGCAGCGCGTCCACGGCGAGGGCCAGGGAGTAGCCGTCGGGCTCCTGGCCGCAGGCGTGCCGGAACCAGGCGCGGATGTCCGGGCGCCCGCTCGGCCGCCCGTCCAGCCAGCCCATGGTCGCCGGGTCGAAGCGCATGTCGACCTGGTCGGCGAAGCCGCCGCCGGTGGCGGCGGGCGGCCGGAACCCCGTGCACTCCTCCAGCGGCGGCGGCCCGGCGGGCGCCTCGGCGGCGAAGTCGGGCTCGGCGGACGGGTCGAGCGTGCCGGTGGTGATCAGGGCGTCCACGACGGGGCGGCCGTCCTGGACGAGGGTGACGAACGACGAGGCGGCCGTGCGCCCCACCTTGCGGGAGTCGACGACCAGCTCGGCGGGGCCGGCCTTGGCGACGCGGTGGAAGTTCGCCGCGGTCGAGACCGGGTGCTCGTGCGGCGAGGCGTCCACGGCGGCGCGGGCGAGCACGGCCATCAGGTAGCCGCCGTTCAGCGCCTGGGCGATGCCGTAGCCGCCGTCCAGGACGGCCTCGTACCGGCCCTCACCGACCGGCTTCACCGCCGTGGAGTCCCCGAACCCGCTCATCCGCACTCTCCCGGGACGATTCTAGAATCACGTTCGAGTACGAACTCTACCCTGGCCGCCGACCCCGCCGACCGGCCGGATCAGGCCCAGAGCTGGCCTTCGAGCCGGGCCTCGGCCTCCTCCAGGGTGCCGCCGTACGCGCCGGTCGACAGGTACTTCCAGCCGCCGTCGGCGACGATGAACACGATGTCGGCGCGCTCCCCGGCCTTCACCGCCTTGTTCGCCATCCCGATCGCCGCGTGCAGCGCCCCGCCGGTCGAGATGCCCGCGAAGATGCCCTCCTGCTCCAGCAGCTCGCGGGTGCGGCGCAGCGCGTCCAGCGACCCGACCGAGAACCGGGTCGTCAGCACGGAGTCGTCGTACAGCTCGGGGATGAAGCCCTCGTCGATGTTGCGCAGCCCGTACACCAGCTCGCCGTACCGCGGCTCCGCCGCGACGATCCTGATGTCCGGCACCCGCTCGCGCAGGAACCGGCCGACGCCCATCAGCGTCCCCGTCGTGCCGAGTCCGGCGACGAAGTGCGTCACCGACGGCAGGTCGGCGAGGATCTCCGGGCCGGTCGTCTCGTAGTGCGCGAGCGCGTTGGCCTCGTTGCCGTACTGGTACAGCATCACCCAGTCGGGGTTCTCCTCCGCCAGGCCCTTGGCGACCCGCACGGCCTCGTTCGAGCCGCCCGCCGCCGGGGAGGAGATGATCCGCGCGCCCCACATCTCCAGGAGCTGGCGGCGCTCGGCGGAGGTGTTCTCCGGCATCACGCACACCATCGAGTAGCCGCGCAGCTTGGCGACCATGGCCAGCGAGATGCCCGTGTTGCCGGACGTCGGCTCCAGGATCGTGCAGCCGGGCGTCAGCAGCCCCTCCTTCTCCGCCTTCTCGATCATGTGGAAGGCGGGCCGGTCCTTCACGGAGCCGGTGGGGTTGCGGTCCTCCAGCTTGGCCCAGAGCCGCACGTCCTCGCTCGGCGACAGCCGCGGCAGCCCTACCAGCGGGGTGCCGCCGAGCGAGTCCAGCAGTGAGTCGAATCGCATGTGGCGCTCGTCCCGACCGGCTCAGCCGCCGGCGACGGCCGGCAGGATCGTGACGCTGTCGCCGTCGGCGACCTCCGTCCCCAGCCCGCCGAGGAAGCGCACGTCCTCGTCGTTCAGGTAGACGTTGACGAACTTGCGCAGGCCCTTGTCGTCCACGAGCCGGTCGCGCAGGCCGGCGTGCCGGGTGTCCAGGTCGGCGAACAGCTCGTCGAGCGTGCCGCCCTTGCCCTCGACGGCCTTGGCGCCGTCGGTGAGGTTGCGCAGGATCGTCGGGATCCGGACCTCGATCGCCATCGCGATGATCTCCTTTAACGTCGTACGGGACTGCCCGCCCTGGAGTTGGAACCGGGCGGGCGACGGGATGATTCCAGGCGTGATCAGCGCGTCAGCGACAGTCGTAGACGACTTCGGCGCGCGAGTGCCCGAACAGGAAACTCTGCACGGGCGGCACCGCCGGGGCCCCGGCGCGGCGCCCGGCGCCGCCCGTCCCATGCCCGCTCGTCCACATGTCGACCAGTTTACCGGCCGCGAGGCCGCCGATCCCGGCCGCCTCCGCCCCTTCCGCGCCGCACATCCCGCCGTCAGGACCCCTCGACGACGGCGACCTCCTCCTCGGTGACCTCGCCGTCCACGATGCGGAACGAGCGGAACTCGGTCTCGCCCTCCTCGCGGGTCGAGACGAGGACGTAGTGCGCGTTCGGCTCGGACGCGTAGGAGATGTCGGTGCGGGAGGGGTAGGCCTCGGTCGCGGTGTGGGAGTGGTAGATCACCACGGGCTCCTCGTCCCGGTCGTCCATCTCCCGCCACACCTTCAGCTGCTCCTGGGAGTCGAACCGGTAGAACGTCGGGGAGCGCTCGGCGTTGACCATCGCGACGAACCGGACGGGCCGGTCCGAGCCGACCGGGCCCGCGATGATGCCGCACGCCTCGTCGGGGTGGTCTGCGCGCGCGTGCGCGATGATCTGGTCGACCAGGGCCCGTTCAATCGTCAGCATGGCCGCAAGCTTAGGCGGCGCCTACTCCAGGGCGCGGACGAGACCGTCCTGCAGCATCGTCAGCCAGTCGTAGGCGGCGAACATGGGGGCGCGCGGGTCGCGCGGGTCCATGCCGCCCGCCTCCTCGTACCAGTCCTCGGTGATGTCGAGCCGGGTGCCGAGCGCCAGCCGCACGTCGTTCAGCGCCCGCAGCCACTCCTGCATCCGCTTCTCGTCGAGGACGGTGTCGGTGCCGCCCTCGCCCAGCGCCCCGAGGACCGCCCGCGCCGCCTCGCGCTTGCCGTCGCGCAGGCCCATCTCGGTGTAGCGGCGGAACTCCCCGGCGGCCTCGCCGTCGTCGCGGTAGGCGTCGGGGAACAGCCGCGCGAGGACCGGGTCGTCCGACTTCGTGGCGTTCTCCGCGATGCCGAGGGACGCCAGCTCGCCGTCCTCGCCGGACTCCTCCCCGAGGAGGGCGAGCATCTGCTCCATGAGGGCGCGCAGCAGCGCGGTCTCCTCCGGCTCCAGCCGCACCCGGAAGCCGTCGCGTCTCTTCCTCACATGGCTCATCGGCTCAGTCGTCCCGTTTCACGGTCGCCCACAGGCCGTAGGAGTGCAGGATCTCCACGTCCCGCTCCATCTCCTCGCGGGTGCCGTTGGCCACCACGGCGCGGCCCTTGTGGTGCACGTCGAGCATCAGCTTCTCGGCCTTCGCCTTGGGGTAGGCGAAGACGGCCTGGAACACGTACGTGACGTACGACATCAGGTTGATCGGGTCGTTCCAGACGATCGCCAGCCAGGGCCGGT
The DNA here is from genome assembly GCF_040674655.1 of Actinomadura sp. NPDC049753. Classification (NCBI taxonomy): domain Bacteria; kingdom Bacillati; phylum Actinomycetota; class Actinomycetes; order Streptosporangiales; family Thermomonosporaceae; genus Actinomadura; species Actinomadura sp. NPDC049753. The sequence continues at coordinate 18,019 of NZ_JBFARL010000078.1, forward strand.
CGGCGCTCACGTCCTCCGCCGAATCGGGCCGCTCCAGCTCCACCGGTGCGGGCGCCGTGCTCATGGCGCTCATTGGCCGGGTCTCCCCCTCTCTGTCGCGCGCGGTCCGCCCTGAGGGACGCGGCCGCCCGCCGCATCCGATGCTATGCGCCGCTCCCCCGCCGCGTGTGACGGCCCGCGTCACCATGGTGCCCGCAGTCGGCCCTAAAGTTCCACTTGTGGACCTTGGTGACGGCACGGCCCTGCTGACCGACCAGTACGAGCTGACCATGCTGCAGGCCGCCCTGCGCAGCGGCACGGACGGCCGCCGCGCGGTCTTCGAGGTGTTCGCGCGGAGCCTGCCCGCCGGGCGCCGGTACGGGGTCGTCGCGGGCACCGGGCGGCTCCTGGACGCCATCGAGGCGTTCCGGTTCGGCGACTCCGAACTGGAGTTCCTCAGCGAGAACCGCATCGTGGACGAGCCCACGGTGCGCTGGCTGGAGAAGTACCGCTTCACCGGGAACGTCTGGGGCTACCCCGAGGGCGAGTGCTACTTCCCCGACTCGCCGATCCTGATGGTCGAGGGGACGTTCGGGGAGGCGGTCCTGCTGGAGACCCTCGCCCTGTCGATCCTCAACCACGACTGCGCGATCGCGTCCGCCGCGTCCCGGATGGTGCAGGCCGCGCAGGACCGCCCGATCATCGAGATGGGGTCGCGGCGCACCCACGAGCGCGCCGCCGTGGCCGCCGCCCGCGCCGCCTACATCGCCGGGTTCACCACCACCTCCAACCTGGAGGCGGGCCGGCTCTACGGCGTCCCGACCGCCGGAACGAGCGCGCACTCCTTCACCCTCCTGCACGACAGCGAGCGGCACGCGTTCGAGGCGCAGCTCGCGGCCCTGGGCGAGAGCACGACGCTGCTGGTCGACACCTACGACGTCGAGCGGGCCGTCCGGACGGCGGTGGAGCTCGCGGGGCCGGACCTCGGCGCCGTCCGGATCGACAGCGGCGACCTCGGCGTGGTGGCGCGGCGCGTCCGCGAGCAGCTCGACTCCCTCGGCGCGCACGGCACGCGCATCGTGGTGACCGGCGACCTGGACGAGTACGGCATCGCGGCGCTCGGCGCGGCGCCCGTGGACGGGTACGGCGTGGGGACGTCCCTGGTGACCGGTTCCGGCGCCCCCACGGCGTCGCTCGTCTACAAGCTCGTCGCGCGGGCGGACGGCCCGCAGGAGGACGCGCCCATGCGCCCGGTCGCCAAGCGCTCGACGGGCAAGCCGAGCCGCGGCGGGCGCAAGACCGCCGTCCGCCGCGTCGACGGGCACGGCGTCGCCTACGCCGAGACCGTGTTCACCACCGAGCCGGCGCCCGGCCCCCACGACCGCGTCCTCCAGGTTCCGCTGGTGCGGGACGGCGAGGTCGTCGGGCGGGAGGCGCTCCGCGACGCCAGGGAACGCCACGCCCGCTCGGTCGCCGAGCTGCCCGCCACGGCGCGCCGGCTGTCCAGGGGAGAGCCGGCGGTCCCGACCGAGTTCGTCAACGGCGGGCCACGCCGTTGAGCCGTCCCGCGTGCGGGAACGAGGCTGGGGTACGGTCGGTGCAGAGCCGGTGGGGCAACCGGTAGAGGGAGCAGCGGTCATGGGCAAGAAGGCTCTGATCATCGTGGACGTGCAGAACGACTTCTGTGCAGCACAGCGCGGGTCGCTGGCGGACCGGACCACGCCACAGCCCGCAGGAGAGTGACATGGGCAAGAAGGCTCTGATCATCGTGGACGTGCAGAACGACTTCTGCGAGGGCGGGTCGCTGGCGGTCGGCGGGGGCGCCGCGGTGGCGACCGCGATCTCCGAGTACGTGGCGGCGCACCGGTCCGAGTACGCGCACATCGTGGCGACCCGCGACTTCCACCTCGACCCGGGCGGCCACTTCTCCGCCGAACCGGACTTCGCCGACACCTGGCCGCCGCACTGCGTGATCGGCACCCCCGGCGCCGACTTCCACCCCAACCTCGCTCTCGCCCCCATCGAGGCCGTGTTCAGCAAGGGCCGCGAGACCGCCGCCTACAGCGGGTTCGAGGGGTTCTCCGACGACGAGACCCCGCTCGCCGACTGGCTGGCCGCCCGCGGCGTCGACTCCGTCGACGTCGTCGGCATCGCCACCGACCACTGCGTCCGGGCCACCGCGGTGGACGCCGTCCGCGCGGGCCTGCGCACCACCGTCCTGCTCGACCTGACGGCCGGGGTGAGCAAGGCCACCGTCGACAAGGCGCTGGACGAGCTCGGGCAGGAGGGCATCGTCCTGTCCGGCGCCCCGGTGGTCACCGCCTGACCATGCCCACGTCTCCTCCCCCGAACGCGGCCGAGCCCACGGTCATCCTGGTCGCCGGCGTGTCCGGCAGCGGCAAGACCACCATCGGCACGCTCCTCGCCGAACGCCTCGGCTGGGAGTACGCCGAGGCCGACGCGTTCCACTCCGAGGCCAACGTCGCCAAGATGCGCGCGGGCCATCCCCTCACCGACGAGGACCGCCTCCCCTGGCTGCGCGCCATCGCCGCGTGGATCGCCGACCGCCTCGCCACCGGCCGCCCCGGCGTCGTCACCTGCTCCGCCCTGAAACGCAGGTACCGCGACATGCTGCTCGACGGTCACGCGGGCGTCCGCCTGGTCCTCCTGGACGGCGACCGCGACACGATCGCCGCCCGCATGCGCTCCCGCAAGGGCCACTTCTTCAAGGCCGAGCTCCTCGACTCGCAGTTCGCCGACCTCGAACCTCCGGGCCCCGACGAGAACATCGTCACCGCCCCCATCACCGGCACCCCCGAGGAAACGGTCACCCACATCCTCAAGGCCCTCGCCCTGACTCCCGCTCCCCGCTGACCTCATACGGCCACTGTCGAACACCCCCGCGAGCAGGTCTTTCAGCACCGGGGTGAACTGCCGGGCAGTGTTAAGGTCTGTGAATGCGGGGCCATCACCACTGACATCACGAGGAGACCTCCGATGACGGCGATGCCGGAAGAGCCGCCGCTCGTCCGGAACGATCTACGCGAGGCTTTCGCCGCGCTCGACGTGTTGCCGGGCTTCCGTGCCGAGCTGGTGGATGGAGAGATCATCGTGTCCCCGACCCCGGACGGGCAGCACGAGACCATCGTCGTCGCGGTCGACGACTGGGTGCGCGACACGCACGGTCTCCGGCTGCACCGCAACCTGACGCTGATCAGCCCGGAGGGCGAGTACGTACCTGACGGCATCGCGGCTCCCAAGGGGGCGTTCGCCGGGCGGGAGTGGCACAGCAAACCCGACGGGGTGCTGATGGTGCTGGAGGTCACCTCCGGCCGCCGCGGCGACAGCAAGGCCGCCGAACGCGACCGCGGCCCCAAACGCCGCGGCTACGCCGCCGCCGAGATCCCGCTGTACCTCCTGATCGACCGCCTGGACGGCAAAGCGACGATCTTCTCCGAGCCTCGCGGCGACGACTACACCCACAGCACTTCGGTGGTACTCGGCGAGGAACTGCCCATCCCCGACCCGCTCGAAAGCATCCTTCCCACCGTCGATTTCTGACCCGGGTTCACCGCCTTTCCCCGGTGGCGCGGGGCCGTCTCGGCTTCCTCGGGATGCACGGCTTCGCGGCGTGACCAGAAGCCCGCCAGGCTCCGGTGGAGCGGTTCGGGTTCACCGACGCCTTCGCGACCGTTGCGGCAGGGGTAACCGTTACCCCGCTGAGCTGCGGTCTTCGCGCTGCTTGGCGTTGAAGCGTGCCTTCTTCTGGCGGTTGCCGCAGGTGTTCATCTCGCACCACTTGCGGGTGCGGCTCTGGCTGGTGTCGAAGAAGGCTGCCCGGCAGGTCGGCGAGGCGCACAGCGCCAGTCTCCCGTCCCGTTCGTCCGCGAGAATGCTGATCGCGTCGGCGGCGATCACGCTGAGGGCGTCCTCCACGCGGGAAGGCGAACCGAGCCTCCACTCCCGCGTGCCCTCGGGCGTCAGGGTCGCGGCGGCCCGTCCCCCCACACTGCGGTCGTTGATGACCTGGACGGCGGACGCGGGGAGAGCTTCCTGGAGCGCGCCCGCCGTCGCGGCCAGGTGGATCGACTCCCTCAGCTCCCGGGCGAGGTCGAGCTGGTCGGTGGTGCAGGAGTCCACGGCGAGGCCGTTCACCGCCAGCCAGTCGACGAGCCGTTGCGGCACAGGGATGCGCTCCACAGGGTCGCCGCGACGCTCCGTCAGGGTCGCCGTGAAGCTGGTCGCCAGCACGCTGCCGAGGCGGAACTCAGGGAACCCAGCACGCATGGAACCACCTTAGCCGGTTGCACGCGTCAGAGGGCCGTGTTAGAACCGTCTTAGCCGGTTCCACTATGGCCAGGAGGTCTCATGCCGCGCCCGACCAGCGACGTGCGAGCGTTCGAAGCCCGCGCGACCGATGCCGACCTCGACGATCTGCGCGCGCGGCTGGCCACAGCGCGGCTGCCGGAAGCGGAGACGGTCCGTCGCGCCGCGCCCGGCCCTCGCCGATGGGACCAGGGCGTGCCTCTCGCCGACCTCGTCGAGGTTGTGGACTACTGGCGCACCGGGTACGACTGGCGGTCGTTCGAGGAGCGTCTCGACCGCATCGGCCAGTTCCGCACGACCATTGACGATCTGGGAATCCACTTCCTGCACCGCCGATCGGCCCGCGCGGACGCCACACCTTTGATCCTCACGCACGGCTGGCCGGGCAGCATCGCCGAGTTCGTCGATGTCGTGGACGAGCTGGCGGATCCGAAAGACGCGGACGCGCCGGCCTTCCACGTCGTGGCGCCGTCGCTACCGGGCTTCGCGTACAGCGACAAGCCGGCCGTCACCGGATGGGGGACCGAAAAGATCGCGGCCGCATGGGTGGAGCTGATGGGAAGGCTCGGCTACGGCAGGTTCCTGGCCCACGGCGGCGACTGGGGAGGCAATATCACCACGGTCCTCGGCGGCAGGTTCCCGGCGAACGTTCTCGGCATCCACACCCTGTTCGCGGAGGCGCCGCCCGGACTGACGACGGACGGGCTGACGGCGGTCGAGCGCGAGTGGACCGAGGAGACCCGCGATTTCTGGCGCCACCGCGCGGCCTACGCCAAGCAGCAGGCGACCCGGCCGCAGACCATCGGCTACTCGCTCGTCGACTCGCCGGTCGGGCTCCTCGCCTGGATCCTCGACAAGTTCGCCGAGTGGTCGGACACCGAGGACAGCCCGTTCGAGACGATCTCCCGGGACAGGATTCTCGACGATGTCACCCTCTACTGGCTGACGCGGACCGGCGCATCGGCGGCACGCATCTACTACGAGAGCCACAACTCGCTCGACCCCGAACTTCGGGTCGACGTTCCGTCGGCGATCACCATGTATCCCCGCGACGTGGAGAAGTCTCCGCGCCCCTGGGCACAGGAGCGGTACCGGCAGATCGTCCGCTGGAACTCACCCGAGAAGGGCGGACATTTCCCGTCGCTGGAGCTGCCCGGGTATTTCGTCAAGGACCTGCGGGAAGGTTGCGCGGCGGTGCTGGACGCCGCCCGGTGAGGGGGTCAGTGACCCGCCCCTCCCGGGTGGTTCAGCCGTCCTGAGCCAGCTAAGCCTCAGCGGGGGGCGAGGTCGGTCGTGTGGGTGCGCTGCTACGAAGCAACCAATGCGCGACGACCAAGGGGATGACGCCTACGGGGTACCAGGCCACGTCAACAGGGTCGAACTGAGCGCCAAGCAATTGGCGCGCGAACCAGCTGCGCTGGGAGATTTCGCCCGGCAGGGGGGTGAGCTGCGCGAACTCGATGAACCAGCAGTAGGCGACCGCGACGCTACCGGCGAGCAAGGGAGAGATCCGTGGCCGCACGAAGAGCACAATCGTGTAGACGATGGCCCCGGACAAGGCGGCACCGGAATACTGGTCGATAGGCCCGTCTCCCACGGCGCGGATCGCATAGGCGGCGCCGGCGAAGCCGGCTGCCGATACGACCATCAGCAGCCGGACCCAGCGCGCTGCGAGCGTCATCGCATGATCTTAAGCGGCAACGCACACCCCATGCCCGCACAACGCCTACGCCCGCCTGTACCGCTAGGCGCTCTTGATGGCCTCGCCGAGGTGACGGAGTGCCTGGGGGGTGATGAGGAGCTTGGGGCCGTCCGGGTCCTTGCTGTCACGGACGGCCACGATGTCATTCACGCGCGCGAGCTCGACACAGTTGCCGCCGTTGCTGGAGCTGCGGCTGGACTTGCGCCATACGGCGGTGCTCAGGTCCATCTCTCCTCCGTCACCTTTGCAATCACTTCGAGGGACTGGTCCACCGGATACGCGGCGGACTGGATTGACGCGAACAGCTCGGTGAGGCGTTTGATTTCGAGGCGGTCAGTGGTTGTGTCACCACTGATCGCATTGTCTTTGTACCCTACCTCGGTTCCATCTGAAAAGGTTCCGACGGCGAAGGCCCCGGTGATGCCCTCGTGCAGACGGAGTGGGACGACCTGGATGCGGATACGGCGGGAGGAGACCGCCAGGAGGTGCTGGAGTTGGTCGCGCATCACCGTAGGATCTCCGGCGCCTCGATGGAGGACGCTCTCGTCGATTACGTACATCAGGCTCGGCGGCGCGTCGCCGGTCAGGACGTCCTGCCGGGCCAGGCGGGCCTCCACGACAGATTCGTCGTTGTTCAGCAGGTGGGCGGCATAGGCAGGGGTCTGGAGAAGACCGGGTATGACCAGTGGTTCATAGCCGCGGATGGCGTCGAACTTCGGTTCCTGCATGGCCCAGTCGACGAACCACGCGGGGACGGAGTTGGTTCCCTTGTACAGGCCGTCCCACAGGTGGGTGAGGGCCTCGCGGGTGTCGAGGACGCGGTCGGCGTGGACGGCGAGGAGCCGGTCTGGGCGGGACTCCCCGCGTTCCACGGAACCGACCGTGCTCTTCGAGTAGGGCGCGCTCTCCTGGATGAGTTCGCAGAAGGCGGCGATGCTCAAGCCCGCCGCCTCTCGATAGCGCCGCAGTTCGGAGCCGAGAAGCGCGTTCGGCGACTCCCAGGGTCGCAGATCGTTCGGACGCTGTCCCATCGCTGTTCCTCCCTTGCCTCGGATGACCGGGGATGACCGGGGTCGACCGGCCATGAGCGGCGGTTGACCTGCGAATGCGCGCACTATGGGCACACATTGCGGTCTTGGCGCTACTCAGGGTGACACAAGGGCCATGATCTGACCACTGGATTTCGGAAACAGATTTCTGGAGGTCGAATTCATGATCGATTCGGGAACGGCGACAGAAGCCGTCCTGATCGAATCGTCGGAACACGCGCCGCGACAGGCGCGCTCCTGGGTCGCCGACGTTCTCGCCAAGTGGCGCCTAGGCGACGACTACATCGCGAGGACCGTGGTCACGGAATTAGTCACGAACGCCTATAGGCACACCGACACGAAAGCCATTCCCGTACGTCTCGTCTTGGAAAACGGCTACTTCGTGGTGGAAGTGGAGGACAGGTCCGATGCGGCACCGGTTCTCCAGGGCGAGGACGACGCGGCGGAGTCCGGGCGGGGGCTGCTCATGGTGTCCCTGCTGGTCGACGAGTGGGGCGTCCGGGCGCTGGACGGCGGCGGGAAGGTGACATGGGCTCGGCTTCACGGGTGAAAGTGGCCCGCGGCCGGCTGGTGATGGGGTGGTGGCGTGTCCGGTTCGGGCATGCCACCGCCGAACGGCACCTCGACGTCCTGGCCGCCGCGACGCACGCTCACGGGTGGTGCCACCTCAAGGTCTACGTGGAGTCGCCGCCAGTGCTGTGGGTCTTCCCCGAGGGCGCCGGAAGTCTCGCGGTCCACGTCACGGCGGAACGTGCCGGCGGGCGGTGGGCCTACCGGGTCTCCGGGGCGATGCGGTACCCGTGCGACGGCCCTCAGCGCGTGGCGGGCGTCCTGGACGACGTCCTCCGGGACCGCCTGGGCGCACGCGCCGCCGCGGGCTCTGCGGCGGGCTCAGCCGCGGCGCGGCGGTGAGGCGTCAGTGGCGGCGCTTGGCGGCCCATTCGCGGATCTTGGTGATGCGCTCGCGGATCTCCTCGGCGCTCGCCTGGGGGACGGGAGGGCCACCGCAGGAGCGGCGCAGCTCGTTGTGGATGACTCCCTGCGGCTGGCCCGTCCGGTGGTTCCAGGCGTTGACCAGGCCGTTCAGCTCGCGGCGCAGGGTCGCGATGTCCTCGGCGGCGGTGCGGTCGGCGCGGGGGTCGCCGGTCTTGCGCCGCCGCTCGTTGGCGATCTGCTCGGCCTGCCGCTTGCGCAGCAGCGCCGACACCTGGTCGGGCTCCAGCAGGCCGGGGATGCCGAGGAACTCCTCCTCCTCGGCCGACCCCGGCTCGGCGTTCATGCCGAACTCGCCGCCGTCGTAGAGCACGCGGTCGAACGTCGCGGACGCCTCCACCGTCTCGAACGGCAGCTCCTCGCCGACGTCGGGCGTGTCCTTCTCGCGGTTGGCCTCGGCGAGCAGATCGTCGTCGAGGCCGTCCTCGCGGACGGGGCGGTCGAGGACGTGGTCGCGCTCCTCCTCCATCTCGGAGGCGTGACCCATCAGCGTCGGCACCGACGGCAGGAACACCGACGCGGTCTCGCCGCGCTTGCGGGCGCGGACGAAGCGGCCGATGGCCTGCGCGAAGAACAGCGGCGTGCTGGTGGAGGTGGCGTAGACGCCGACGCACAGCCGCGGGATGTCGACGCCCTCGGACACCATGCGGACCGCGACCATCCAGCGGTCGTCGGTCTCGCCGAACGCCTTGATCTTCTTGGACGCGGTCGGGTCGTCCGACAGCACGATCGTGGCGCCCTGCCCGGTCACCGCGCGCAGCATCTTGGCGTAGGCGCGGGCGGCCTCGTGGTCGGTGGCGATGACCAGGCCGCCCGCGTCCGGGATGACGCGGCGCAGCTCGGTGAGGCGGCGGTCGGCCGCCGCCAGCACCTGGGTGATCCAGTTGCCCTTGGGGTCGAGCGCGGCCCGCCACGCCTGGGACGTCTGGTCCTGGGTGAGCGGCTCGCCGAGGGTCGCGGTGATCTCGTCGCCCGCGCGGGTGCGCCAGCGCATCTCGCCCGCGTACGCCAGGAAGATCACCGGTCGGACGACGCCGTCGGCGAGGGCGGGCCCGTAGCCGTAGGTGTAGTCGGCCCGGCTGCGCCGGACGCCGTCCGGCCCCTCCTCGTACTGGACGAACGGGATCGGGTTGATGTCGGTGCGGAACGGCGTGCCGGACAGGGCGAGCCGCCGCGTCGCCGGCTCGAACGCCTCCCGGACGGCGTCGCCCCACGACAGGCCGTCGCCCGCGTGGTGCACCTCGTCGAAGATGACCAGCGACTTGCGCGACTCGGTGCGGTTGCGGTGCAGCGCCGGGCGCGCGGCGACGGTCGCGTACGTGACGGCGACGCCGTGGAAGTCCTTGCCGACGGGGCCCTGCCCGTTCTGGTACTCAGGGTCGATCTTGATGCCGACGCGGGCCGCCGACTCGGCCCACTGCCGCTTGAGGTGCTCGGTCGGGCACACGATCGTGAGCGACGAGACGACGCGGCGCTCCATCAGCTCGCGGGCGAGCCGGAGCGCGAACGTCGTCTTGCCGGCGCCCGGCGTCGCGACGGTGAGGAAGTCGCGGGGGCCGGGCGCCGTTCCGTCCACGCCGAAGTACGCCTCCAGCGCCTGCTGCTGCCAGGCGCGCAGGGAGGACGCGGTCCCCCAGGCGGCCCGCTCGGGGAAGGCGGGGGGCATGCTCGATGCGGCGAAGGTGCTCACGGTCATTGAAGGCTACCGAGCCGCACCGACAGATCGTGCCGCTCCCGGGGTCCCTGTGCCGAGATCCACACGGTGGCCGCCGGTCTTGCGGGACCGGTACGCCGCCCACGCCGCCCGGATGCGACGGCCCTGACCTGCGGTGAAGCCTCGCATGCAGGCGTCGTGGGCGTAGTCCATGAAATTGTGGATCGGATCGAGGCCCCGCTGCGGGCACGAGTCGCGGCCCTGCGGGCAGCCCTGCGCCGGCTCCGCCTCGTACGGGGTGTCGGCCACCCCGTCGCCCGGCGACACGCACCCGCCCTCGAACGTGTGCATCAGGCCCAGCCAGTGCCCGATCTCGTGGACGGCCGTGTACCCGTGGTTGAACGGCGCGTACGACCCGTACGGCAGGCTGCGGAAGTCGACGATGACGCCGTCGAGGCGCGGGTCGCGCCGGTACCACTGCGGGAAGGTGGAGAAGCCCAGCACGTCCGAGCCGACGGCCGCCGTGTAGAGGTTGAGCGTCCCGCGCCCGCCCTTGCGGAGGCGCCGCTTCATCGGGCCCTCGTAGTGCTGCGGGCTGCGGAACCAGGCCGGGTTGTCGGTGCGGTCCAGGGAGTCGAGCCGGAACCTCACGTGGGTGTCGGCCCCGCCGAGGCGGCCGCCGTAGGCCGCGTTGAGCGTGGCGATCTGCCGCTGGACCGCCGCCGTGGACAGCCGTCCCGAGCTCCCGCTGTGGACGACGTGGAACCGCACCGGGACGACCAGGGCCCCCGTGGCGCGCCGGGCCGGGTCGGGGCGCGTCCCGCCGAGGAGGCCCGAGTCGAGGAGGGCCTCGTCGGACGTCCCGAACCGGTCGTGGAGCGTGCGGCGGAGGTCGGCGAGCATGGCGGTGGCCTGGTCGTGGCCGAGGTCGGCCCGGTCGCGCGCCTGGGCGGACCTCGCCACCCCGCCCGAGGCGCCCCTCCCGCCCACGGCGGCCGTCCCGCCCGCCGTGCCCGCGCGGCCGTGAACGCAGTCGTCGCCACGGGCGGCCGGAGCGACCTTCGTCCGTTCCCACTCCCCCTCACTCACCGAACCCGGAACAGCACACACCGTGACCGCCAGTGCGCACAGTGAAACCCCGGCCAAGCGCCGCATTCAATCCCCCGATTGTTCAGGGACGTCCCTTTCGGGCCGTCCCGCGATAAGAAAGGCCGAGGTCCTGCGGCACACGACCGCAGGACCTCACACACGCGCGCGCCTATGCGGCGGCGCGCCCTCGACCGCCGTTCAGCGGCCGGTCACTCCTCGCCCTTGCCCCCGCCCGGCTGCATGGACTCGTAGATCTCCTTGCACTCCGGGCAGACGGGGTACTTCTTCGGATCCCTGTTCGGCACCCAGACCTTGCCGCACAGCGCGATCACCGGCGTGCCGGTCACCGCGCTCTCGGTGATCTTGGCCTTCTTCACGTAGTGGGCGAACCGCTCGTGGTCGCCGTCACCGTGGGAGAGGTCCGGCTTGACATCGCTCTGGGTGTCGCTGTCAGGAAGGATCTGCGTACTCACACCAGTCACCTTAGTTCAGCGTCGGGTCCTCGGGGAAAGTGGAGACGAAGGCCAGGTCGCCGCCCTGCCTGCGCAGCACGTGCTGCCACAGCCGCTCCGGGTCGCCGGCGAACACGTCCCCGGCCTCCGCGGGCACCAGGTACCACGAGCCCTCCTCGACCTCGGAGCGCAGCTGCCCCGGCGACCAGCCCGCGTACCCGGCGAACACGCGCAGTTGCAGAAGCTCCGCCGCGAGCAGGCCGGGCGGGGCCTCCAGGTCGACCAGCCCGACCCGGGCGACCTCGGCGCCGCCGTCCAGGGCGCGCCATCCGAGCGGCTCGTCCTCGCCGGGGAGCCGGGCCAGGGCGAGCGCGTTCTCCAGCGCGACCGGCCCGCCCTGGAACACCACGGCGGGCCCGGTGACGAGCTCCGCCCACGGCGGAAGCACGCGGTCGACCGGAATCTCGGTCGGCCGGTTGAGGACGACACCGAGGGTTCCCCCGTCGCCGTCGTGCTCGACCAGCAGGACGACGCTGCGCCGAAAGTTCGGATCCTCCAGCTGCGGGGTGGCCACCAGCAGGAGTCCGACCCTGATCCCGTCTTCCATGGGTCCCATGATGCGTTGCCCGGACCTCCGGCGGCACGCCTCCTCGCTCGTTAGCCTGTTACGCATTCCTATCGATGGGGATATCGGCACCACAAGGTCCTGGGTTAAGAATGATCTAGGACAATCGGCCACCCGCTTGGTGCGCGCCGGGAGGACAGCGATGCAGTTGCCCAGGGTCGTCATCGCCGCCGTGTTCATCGTCATCGGGGCGCTGATCGCGATCCCGGCCCTGTTCAGGTCGGACGGCTCCGCGTCGCCGACCTCGGCGACGGAGTCCACGAGCCCGAGCCCGTCGGGCGGCTCGCCGTCCGCCTCGGGCAAGCCCACCCGGACACCGGCGCACACCCCGTCCCGAACGCCGACCCGCACCCCCTCGCACACGCCGACCGGCGCTCCCGCGCGGCCGGTGACGGCCACGATCGGATCGGTCTCCTGCCCGGACCGCACCGTGAACGTCAGGGTCCGCAACACCGGAACGCAGACCGAGGACTTCTCCGTCGAGAAGAACGACGACACCGCCGCCGTCCCCGGCAAGATCGGCCCGGGCACCACCCGGACGGTCGCGGTGAAGCTGCGCGAGGACCGCAGCACCCGCGTCACCGTCCGGTGGGCGAACCGGCAGATCGAGAGCACCGCGGTCAAGGCGAACTGCAAGAAGGCGGGCGGCGCCGCGCCGCGCGAGACGCCGCCCGGCAAGCTCCCGCACACCGGCCCCGACACCGTGCTGTGGGCGCGGGCCGTGACCGGCGTCGCCGTCATCCTGACCGGCGCGATCATCTTCTGGTGGGGCGGCACGTGGCCGCGCCGCCGCGAGCAGGTGTTCGCGGGCAGGAAGTCCGACTGAGCGCGGCGGCGGGCCCGCCTTCCGGGCCCGCCTCCCGCGGCGCCTACGCCTCGGTGCGGGGGCGGCCGCCCGCCGCCTCGCGGACCGCGCCGGCCACGCGGGTGCTGACGTCCGGGTGGAAGACGCTCGGCACGATGTAGTTCGGGCCGAGCTCGTCGGGCGTGACGACCTCGGCGAGGGCCTTGGCCGCGGCCGCGAGCATGTCGAGGGTGACGCCGCTGGCCTGGGCGTCCAGCAGGCCGCGGAACACGCCGGGGAACGCCAGCACGTTGTTGATCTGGTTCGGGTAGTCGCTGCGCCCGGTGGCGACCACGGCGGCGTGCTCGCGCGCCTCGTCCGGCGAGACCTCCGGCTCGGGGTTGGCGAGCGCGAACACGATCGCGTCGTCGCTCATCGTGGCGATGTCGTCGCCGTTCAGGATGCCGGGGGCGGAGACGCCGATGAACACGTCGGCGTCCTTCACCGCGCCGCGCAGGTCGCCGGAGTAGCCGCCCTCGTTGGTGTGCTCGGCGATCCAGCGCAGCGAGTCGTCCAGGTCGTCGCGGCCCTTGTGCACGGCGCCGGCGTAGTCGCAGACGACGAGGTTGCGGGCGCCGGCGTGCATCAGCAGCTTCAGGATGGCGGTGCCGGCCGCGCCCGCGCCCGCCATCGCGATGCGGACGGCGCCGATGTCCTTGCCGACGACGCGCAGCGCGTTGGTCAGCGCGGCGAGCACGCAGATCGCGGTGCCGTGCTGGTCGTCGTGGAAGACGGGGATGTCGAGCAGCTCGCGCAGCCGGGCCTCGACCTCGAAGCAGCGCGGCGCGGAGATGTCCTCCAGGTTGATGCCGCCGAACGCGGGCGCGAGGATCTGCACCGTCCGGACGATCTCGTCGGTGTCCTGGGTGTCGAGGCAGATCGGCCACGCGTCGATCCCGGCGAACCGCTTGAACAGCGCCGCCTTGCCCTCCATGACCGGCAGCGCGGCCTCCGGGCCGATGTTGCCGAGGCCGAGCACCGCCGAGCCGTCGGTCACCACGGCGACGCTGTTGCGTTTGATCGTCAGCCGGCGGACGTCCTCGGGGTTGCGGGCGATGGCCAGGGAGACACGGGCGACGCCCGGCGTGTAGGCCATCGACAGCTCGTCGCGGTTGCGCAGCGGCACCTTGGACTGCATCTCGATCTTGCCGCCGAGGTGCATCAGGAACGTCCGGTCGCTGACCTTGTGGATCTTGACGGATTCGATCCGCTCCAGCGCGCCCGCGATCGCCTCGGCGTGCTGGGTGTCGCGGGTCGCGATCGTGACGTCGATGCGGAGGGTCTCGTGGCCGGCGGTGTTGACGTCGAGGGCCGTGACGATGCCGCCGGCGTTCTCGACCACGTGGGTGATCTGGCTGACGGCCCTGCCGCCGGCCGGGACCTCCAGCCGGACGGTGATGGAGTACGACACGCTTGGCACGCTCGCCACGACAGCTGCTCCCTATTTATACGGGTTTGTCCACATCCGAGCGCGCCGCTTCCAGGGGACGGTGCGTCCGGGGCCGCCGCCCGGTCCCGTCCCGCGGCCCGCAGAGCCCGGGCCGCGGCGACGATCGCTCGACGGTCGCGGGACGGGCGCCCCCGTGGTGTCGATCGCAGGACGGTGTCGATCACGAGGTGGCGGAGCCGCGGACCGGCCGGATCGGCCGTGGAAGTGCTTCACCGTGGAAGTGCTTCACGCGGCCGCACGGGCGCGGTCATCAGTCAACGAGCATACGCTCACCACCGCGGTCAGGTGTCCCGCTCGCCCCAGCTCACCATGCTTCGCCCGTCACCCGAGCGCGGCAGGGGGCCGCCCGGCCGCCGTACGCCGGCGCCGAACGAGGCCGCGACCGTCTCCACCGCGCACCCGGAAAGACGGCGCACAAGGAACACGGAGACCACAGCAGGGACACGCGCACAAGAGCGGCCCGGGTCGGGCGGCGACCCGGGCCGGAGCAGCTGTCCCGCCTGTCAGAACAGGGCGGACTGGAGGCCGCGGCGGGCCTTGCCGACGCGGGGGTCGTCCGGGGGCAGGAGCTCGAACAGCGACAGCAGGTGCTTGCGCGCCGCGTCGCGGTCGTCGCCCGCACCGCGCCGCACCGCGCCCACCAGCCGGTCGAAGGCGTCGTCGATGCGACCGGACACCATCTCCACGTCGGCCGCGCTGATCTGCGCCTGGACGTCGCCGGGCTTCTCGGCCGCCTCCTGCAACGCGCGCTCGGGGTCCAGCGACCGCACGCGCAGGCTCAGCTCGACCAGGGCGAGTCCCTGCTTGGCCTGGCCGTCCCTGGGGTCGGCGGCCAGGACGCGCTCGAACGCGACCTTGGCGCCGTCCAGGTCGCCGCGCTGCAGGGCCTCCTCGGCCTCCGAGAACACGGGGTCGGCCGCGGGGGCCGCCGCGCCGGGCGCCGGCTGCTCGCCCTCGGGGGCGTCCGGCAGGATGCCCTCCTTGCGCAGCGCGTCGAAGAGCTGGTCGATGGCCTGGCGGACCTGCGGCTCGGGGGCGGCGCCGTTCAGGAACGGCAGCAGCTGCCCGGCGACGACCGCCGCCACGAACGGGATGCCGCGCACGCCCATCTGCTGCATGTAGGCGCCGAGCTGCGGGTTCGCGTCGATGTCGACCTTGGCCAGGATCCACTTGCCGGCCGCCTCGGTGGCGAGCTTCTCCAGGATGGGGCCGAGCTGCTTGCACGGACCGCACCACTCGGCCCAGAAGTCCACCAGGACGGGGACGGACTGCGACCGCTCCACGACCTCGGTGTTGAACGTCTGGTCGGTGACGTCCACGACGTAGGGGCCCCCGGGCGCGCCCGCGGCCGGCGCCGCGCCGCCGCCGCCCTGGGTCCGGCGTTCCTGCTGCTTCCTTGCCGCGGCCTGGCGCGCTCCCAGGTCGATGGCCCCGTGCAACGAAAAGTCCCGAGAAGGCATGGGTCCATCCTGCCCCATGACCGCGCCCGGCCGTACGTCCGTACGCTCCCAGCGGAGCGCGGCGCGGCGCCGGGCGCCCGGCGCGTTTGCACGACCGGCCCACGAGGCCGCCCTTATCGGCGGCATATCAATAGAATTGTCCGCCTTTTTTATTCTCTTTCCGCCGCGCCCCGGGCAAAGAGTTCCGTCGTCCTGCCGTAAAGGCGATTAGATTGCTGACAGCCATCACCAAGCCCGGTTATAGTCACGATGTCGATGCATTGCGGCCCGGCAAAAGCGACCGGGCCGGAGCCGCCGGGGGGCGGCCCGGCCTGCGGGCCGCGCCGCGTGGCGGGTTGGGGGACCCGAGGCCACCGGCGCGGCGGGCGCACCGTCCGGCCGCCGCGACAGCATGACGAACAACGGGGGGAAACTTGTGATCGCGGAGCATTCCGTGATCGTGGCCCGAGGAATGGGTGTCCGCCGCGGGGGGCGGTGGCTCCTGCGCCCGGTGACCTTCGGCGTGCCCGAAGGCGTGGTCGGCCTGGCCGGTCCACCGGGTGCCGGTAAATCCACTCTGCTGGCCACGTTCGCGACCTTGCGCAGACCGAACACCGGCGCGCTGCACATTCTCGGACACGACATCACGAACGCCGCCGGGCAGCGGGCCGCCCGGGCCGGAATCGGTTACCTGCCGGCCCGGTTCTCGCGCGCGGAGGGCATGACGGCCGGCGAGTTCGTCGCCTACGCCGCCTACTACAAGCGGACGAGCGCGTCCGCCGCGCAGAGCATGATCCGCCGCTTCGACCTCGCCGAGGCCGCCGTGGAACTCGATGAGCTGGATCTTCTCCGGGCTGGTGGTGGCCGGCATGACCGCGACGAACGGCAGGCCGAGCAGCCGCGCGAAGTAC
>NZ_JBFARL010000079.1:0-34426 GCF_040674655.1 Actinomadura sp. NPDC049753
GCCGCCGGCATCACCTACGCCACGCTGTGCCAGGGCCCCTACGAGGAGAGCGTCCGGTACCGCGATCGCCCGCCTCGGCGAACAGCCCGCCGAGGGCGCGCAGGCCCTCCTCCGGGCCGGCGGCGGGCTCCGGCGGCGGCGCGGGAGCGGGCGCGGGCGCGGGGGAGTCCCGCCCGTCGAGCGCGCCGGCGGCGGCCTCGGCCGCGCGCATGGCGGCCTCGGCGCGCGCCTTGCGCTCGGCGGCGGTGGGGGCGGCGGTCTGGTCAGGGGTGTCGGTCACGGGCTTCCCGTCACGGCTGATCTCGGTTGGCGGTGGACCGTCCAGAGCGTGCCACGGACGGCCCCGGGGTTCACGGACGAATCACGGGTGGGAGGGCGGATCACGGGTGGGAGGCCGCGTCGGAGAGGTCGGAGACGTCGTCCAGCGCGCCGCGGATCTCGTGCGGCAGGGTGACCTCCTCGCTCTCCAGGATCGCGCCGAGCTGCGCCGCGGTCCGCGCGCCGACGATCGGCGCGGCGACGCCCTCCCGGTCGCGGACCCACGCCAGCGCCACGGCGAGCGGGGAGCACCCGAGGCCCTCGGCGGCGGTCACCACCGACTCCACGATGCGGGCGCACTCCTCGTCCAGGTACGGCTGGACGAAGTCGGCGAAGTGCGGCGCGGCGGCGCGCGACCCGGCGGGGATGCCGGTGCGGTACTTGCCGGTGAGGACGCCGCGGCCGAGCGGCGACCACGGCAGCAGCCCCGCCCCGGCGTCCAGCGCGGCGGGCACGACCTCGCGCTCGATGTCGCGGCGCAGCAGCGAGTACTCCAGCTGCGCCGACACGACCGGCGCGCGGCCCGGCCAGGCCCGCTGCCAGGCGGCGGCCTTGGCGACCTGCCAGCCCGCGTAGTTGGAGACGCCCACGTACCGGGCCCGGCCCGAGGAGACCGCCTCGTCCAGCGCCGACAGCGTCTCCTCCAGCGGCGTGCCCGGGTCGTAGACGTGCAGCTGCCACAGGTCGACGTGATCGAGGTCCATGCGGTCGAGGGAGGCGTCGAGGGCGCGCAGCAGGTGCCGGCGTGAGCCGTCGTAGCGGCCGTTCGGCCGGATCGCGGCCTTGGTCGCCACGACGAGGTCGTCGCGGTCGACCAGCTCGCGCAGCAGGTGGCCGAGGATCCGCTCGCTGTCGCCGTCGCTGTAGACGTCGGCGGTGTCGACCAGGGTGCCCCCGGCCTCGACGAAGGCGATGAGCTGCGCGGCCGCCTCGTCCGGGGCGGTGTCCTGGCCCCAGGTCATGGTGCCGAGTCCCAGCCGGGACACCAGCAGCCCGCTCCGCCCGAGGTGACGCTCCTTCATAGGCGGCCAATCTAGCGGTCCGGGCGCGCCGCGCGGAAAGCGAGCGGCCGCCCCGACCGGGCGGGTCCGCGGCGCAAAGATCCTGGTGAGGATCTATTGCGGCGGGGCGCCGCCGGGCTAGAGTTCGCAGCCATGGCGCCACCCCCGTTCTCGATGTACTCGCCGAAGACGCCGGAGGACGACGGCGGGCCGGCCGTGGCGCCGGTGTTCGGCGCCGGCCCGGGCGACGACCCCGGTTACCTCGCCTCGCTGCGAAGCGGCACCGAGCTCGGCCGGATGCGCCTGATGATGCTGGCGCTGCTGGCCGCCCCCGTCCTGATCCTGGCGATCATGCCGCTGATCGTCGAGGACGGCCGCGGGGACGGGCCGTCGTGGATCTACCTGCCGCTCGCGGCCGCCGCGCTGCCGGCCCTGCTCGCCGGGCCCCGCGCTCCGCGCCCGATGGCGCCGGGCGCCGATCCGGCCGCCGCCGCGCGGACCGCGCTGATGATGTTCCGGCAGGCCGTCCTGCTGCGGTTCGCGCTGGCCGAGGGCGTGATCCTGGTGGGGCTCCCGCTGGCGATGGTCGCCCACAGCGAGCTGGTCTTCGTCGCGGGGTTCGTCCTCGGCTACCCCCTGCTGGTCTGGCTGGCGCTGCCAACGCGCTCCGGCGTGGAGCGGATGCGCCGCCGCCTGGAGTCGCAGGACGCCGAGTCGCACCTGTGGGCGGTGCTCCTCGCCGCGCCCGCGTCCCCCCGCGACTCCGGCGCCTAGAGCCAGCCGCTCTTGCGCAGGCGGCGGAACAGCAGCACGCACACGACTGCCATCACCGCGATGACCAGCGGGTACCCGAAGGTCCAGTGCAGCTCGGGCATGTGGTCGAAGTTCATGCCGTAGATCCCGGCGATCGCGGTGGGCACGGCGATGATCGCGGCCCAGGCGGAGATCTTTCGCATGTCCTCGTTCTGCCGCTTGCCGAGCAGCGCCAGGTGCGCGGTCAGCACGCTGTTGAGCAGCTCGTTGTGCGCGTCGACCTGCCCGTCGACGCGCAGCAGGTGGTCCAGGACGTCGCGGAAGTACTCGCGGGTGGAGCCGCACTCGGCGACGCGGCCCTTCACGATCTCCTGCAGCACGGGGACGAGCGGGTCCTCGGCGCTGCGGAACTCCAGCACCTCCCGCTTGAGCGAGTAGATGTCGGCGGTGACGTCCCGGGCGTTCGGGTCGAACACGGCCCGCTCCAGCCCGATGATGTCGACCTCGACCTCGTGGGCGACGACGCCGTACCGGTCGACGACCTCGTCGCACACGGCGTACAGGACCGCGGTGGCGCCGTGCCCGAGCAGCTCCGGGTTGTCCTCCAGCCGCCTGCGGACCGGCCCGAGCGGGTTCCCGGCGCCGTGCCGGACGGTCACCACGAAGTCCCGGCCGAGGAAGACCATGATCTCGCCGACCTCGATGTCGGAGGTCTTGTCGACGTAGGCGAGCGTCTTCAGCACGACGAACAGCGTGTCGTCGTAGCGCTCCATCTTGGGCCGCTGGTGCGCGGAGACCGCGTCCTCGGCCGCCAGGGGGTGCAGGTTCAGCTCGTCCTTGACCAGCTCGAACTCGTCCTCGTCGGGCTCGAAGAGGCCGATCCACAGGAAGCACTCGCCGTCCTCGCGGGCGAGGTCGAAGGCGTCGCTGATGTCGCCCTCGATGTCGCGGCGCTTCCCGGCGGCGTAGATGGCCTTGTCGACGATCACACCACGCATTGTCGCGCATCCGGGGCGTCGGGATGCCCGGATGATCTCCTAGAGTGGCCGGTGTGACGACGCTTCTGCTGGTTCGGCATGGCCTGACCGCTATGACCGGCCCCGTGCTGGCCGGATGGACGCCCGGAGTGCGCCTGGACGAGCGCGGCCGCGCGCAGGCGGCGGCGCTCGCCGCCCGCCTGGCGCCCCTGCCGCTCGCCGCCGTCGTGTCCAGCCCGCTCGAACGCTGCGTCGAGACCGCCGAGGCCGTCGCCGCGGGGCGGGCCGAGCCGGTCGAGAAGGTCGAGACCGACGACCGGTTCGGCGAGGTCCGCTACGGCGACTGGACGGGCCGCCCCCTCAAGGAGCTGGCCGAGGAGCCGCTCTGGCGCGTCGTGCAGGCCCATCCGAGCGCCGCGCGGTTCCCCGGAGAGGCGGGGGAGGCGCTGGCGGACGCCCAGCACCGCGCCGTCACCGCCGTCCGCGACTGGAACGAGCGGATCGCCGCCGCCCGGGGGCCGGACGCGCTGTACGCCGTGTGCAGCCATGGCGACATCATCAAGTCGATCGTGGCCGACGCGCTCGGCCTGCACCTGGACCAGTTCCAGCGCATCCAGGCCGACCCGGCGTCGCTCACCGTGATCCGCTACACCGAGACGCGCCCCTTCGTCGTCCGGCTCAACGACACCGGAGGCGATGTCGCCGGGCTGATCCCGGAACCGCCGGAGGAACGTTCCGGGAAAGACGGACTCGGGTCGAGTGACGCGGTCGTGGGCGGCGGCGCGTAGGGTCGTTGTCATGCCCGTCATCTCCTACGATCCGCCGGAGCGCTTCGTCGCCGGCGCCGTCGGGCGCCCCGGCGACCGCGCGTTCTACCTGCAGGCGCGCTCCGGCCGCCGCGTCACCAGCGTGGGCCTGGAGAAGTTCCAGGTGACGTTGCTTGCCGAGCGGCTGGAAGAGCTGCTGGACGAGGTCCTGCGGCGCAGCGGCGGGGACGTCGACGTGCCCCCGGCCGCCCCCTCCGAACTCAAGGACGACGGTCCCCTCGACCAGCCCGTCGAGGAGGAGTTCAAGGTCGGCACGATGGCGCTCGCCTGGGACCCCGACGGCGAGCAGGTGGTCATCGAGGCGCAGGAGGTCACCGAGTCCGACGAGGAGCCCGAGGTCGGCGAGGACGACCCCGCCGTCGCGGTGCTGCGGGTGCGGATCAGCGCGGCGCAGGCCCGCGCGTTCGCCGAGCGCGCCCTGAAGGTGGTCGCGGCGGGACGGCCGCCGTGCCCGCTGTGCGGCCTGCCGCTCGACAGCGAGGGGCACGTCTGCCCCCGCCAGAACGGATACCTCGGCTGAGATGACACCCCGCTGTGCTGGATCATGGACGACGTGGCCGGGAGAATGAACGCATGACGCAGTCCTCCCGGGGCCGGGCGCCCGCCGGCGACGCAGGCGGGCCGGGCGAGGCCGGGCGCGCGGTGTCCCCGCGCGACGCGGCCGCCGCGGAACGGTTGCTGTCCGCCGGCCGCATCGCCGTGGAGGGCCGGCTCGTCCAGGCATCCAACGCCACCCTCTACTGCGCGATCGAGCACGACGGGGTGTCCGCCAACTGCGTCTACAAGCCGGTCGCGGGGGAGCGGCCCCTGTGGGACTTCCCCGACGGGACCCTCGCCGAGCGGGAGGTCGCCGCCTACGAGGTCTCCAAGGCGATGGGCTGGGACACCGTCCCGCCCACCGTCCACCGCGACGGCCCCTACGGGCCCGGCATGGTGCAGCTGTGGGTGGAGCCCGACCCCGACGTCGACCTCGTCGGCCTGTCGCGCTCCGACGACGAGGCCGTCCGCCGGATGGCCGTCTTCGACGCCGTCGTCAACAACGCCGACCGCAAGATCGGCCACCTGCTGCCGCCCGGCGACGGCCACGTGTACGGCTGCGACCACGGCGTCTGCTTCTCCGTCGAGTACAAGCTGCGCACCGTGCTGTGGCAGTGGCGCGGCAAGCCCCTCACCCCCGAGGCCGTCGAGGCGCTCAGCCGGGTCGACGCGGGGCTGCGCGGCGGCGCCCTCGGCGCGCGGCTCGCCGAGCTGCTCACCGCCGAGGAGGTCGACGCCACCCGGCGCCGCGTCGAGCTGATGCTCAAGCACCGCATCCACCCCTACCCGCCCGAGGACTGGCCCGCCATCCCCTGGCCGCCGCTGTAGACCGCCCCCGCCGGTATCGGCATACCGGTGGAATGCTCCAATTGGGGGCATGTGCACGGCGATCATCAGTGTCGACCCGTCCTCCCCGGTCCCGGTGCTCCTCGTGGGCGTGCGCGACGAGTTCACCGCGCGCGCGTGGGAGCCCCCCGCCCGGCACTGGCCGGACCGCCCCGGCCTCGTCGGCGGCCGCGACCTGCGCGCGGGCGGCACCTGGCTGGCGGTGGACCCCGGCGCGCCGCGGGCCGCCGTCGTGCTGAACGGGCGCGGCGCCATGGCGCCCGAGGCGGGCCGCTCCTCCCGCGGGGAGCTGCCACTGCGGGTCGCCGCCGAAGGCAAGCTCGGCCGGCCGGACCTCGCCGCGTTCGACCCGTTCCACCTCGTCTGCGCCGAACCCGACGGGGTGCGGCTGTGGAGCTGGGACGGCGCGGCCCTCACCGAGCGCGGGCTCGGCCCCGGCCTGCACATGATCGTCAACAGCGGGCTGGAGGGGGAGGGCCAGTCGGAGGGCGAGACGGAGGACGCCTACATGGCGGCGCGGCTCGCGCACTTCCGGCCGCTTCTGGCCGCCGCGCCGCGCCCCGAGCCGCGCCTCGAGGACCCCGTGGAGCGGGCCTGGGGCGCGTGGCTGCCGCTGGTGGACGGCGGCGGCCTGCCCCGCGCCGACCACCGCGCCCTGCTCCCCCTGCTCGACCTGGGCGACGGCCGCGTGTGGGGCACGACCTCCGTCAGCCTCGTCGCCCTCGGCCGGACCGGCGTCCGGTACGACTTCTCCGCCGTCCCCGGGGACTCGCGCGCCTGGACCCGCGTCCGCTGACAGGCACCCTGTCCTGCCCACTTGCCGGCTCCGGCTGCGGAACATGACGCTCGGTGCTAGTTTGACTACCTAATGCGATCTTCGTCGGGGCGGGGCCGCCCGCGGAGGGTCATCGGCAGACGGGGAGTGCGGATGGCAGCGGTGGTACGCGCGGCGGCGCGATGAGCAGCTACGCCGAGGTCGAGACCCGCAGGCCGAGGGCGGCCCCGCACGAGGCCCTGCCCGTGGAGGGCCGCACCCCCTGCCAGCTCGCCTGGACCCGGTTCCGCCGCGACCGGCCCGCGGTCGCGGCGCTCGCCGTTCTCGCGCTGATCCTGGCGTTCGCGGCGCTGGCGCCGCTGTGGGCGCACCTGACCGGCCACCCCTACGACGCGACCTTCCCCGGCACCGGCCTGGACGCCGGAGGGCAGCCGCGCGGGCCGGGCGCGCGGTTCCCGCTCGGCGCCGACCAGCTCGGCCGCGACGTCCTCGTGCGCGCCGCCTACGGGGCGCGGATCTCCCTGGCCGTCGGGATCCTCGCGGCCCTGCTCGCCTCCGCCGCCGGGACCGCGGTCGGGACCCTCGCGGGGTTCGCGGGCGGAGCCCTGGACGCCCTGCTCGCCCGGCTCATGGACATGATGCTCGCCCTGCCGTACCTGCTGGTGGCCATCGTGCTGGCGACCACGTTCCAGATCACCTCGGTCGCCGCCAGCCTGAGCATGACGATCCTGATCATCGCGTTCTTCTCGTTCGCCGCGGTCGCCCGCGTCATCCGCGGACAGGTGATCACGATCAGGCGGCGGGAGTTCATCGAGGCGGCCCGCGCCCTCGGCGCCTCCGACGTCCGGATCATGTTCGGCGAGGTCCTGCCGAACCTGTCCGCGCACGTCACCGTGCTGACCTCGCTGCTGGTCCCGGCCTCGATCGTGTTCGAGGCGACGCTGTCGTTCCTCGGCGTCGGGGTGCGCCCGCCGATGCCGAGCTGGGGGTCGATGCTCGGCGAGGGCGGCGACGTGTTCCGGACGGCCTGGTGGCTGCTGGCCGTCCCGGGCGTCCTGCTGCTGGCGACGACGCTGGCGTTCAACCTGCTAGGCGAGGGCATCCGCGACGCCTTCGACCCGCGCGGCGACCGCGCGCCCGGGGGGCGGTGAGGCGCGTGGCGCGGTTCGTCCTCCGCCGCCTGCTGTACGCGGTCGTGGTGCTGTGGATGGCGGCCACGCTGGTCTTCGTGTTCCTGCACGTCTCGCCGGTCCCGGTGGAGCGCGTCATCGGCGGGCCGCGCGCCACGGCCGACACCCTCGGCCAGATCCGCCGCAACCTCGGGCTCGACCGCCCCGTCCTCGTCCAGTACTGGCGGTTCGCCGGACGGCTGGCGCGCGGCGACCTCGGCGACTCCTACATCAACGGCGTGCCGGTCACCAGCCTGATCGGCCAGCGCCTCCCCACGACGCTGTGCCTGGTGGCGGGCGCGGCCGTCCTGTGGTTCGCCGGCGGCGTGCTGCTCGGCGTGCTCGGCGCGACGAGGCCGCGCGGCCTGGGGGACAGGGCGGCGACCGTGTTCGTGCTGGTCGGCCTGTCCACCCCGCCGTTCGTGATGGCGCTCGCGCTGCTGCACGTGTTCTCCGCCGGGCTCGGCGGCGGCGCCGTCCACCTGTTCGAGGCGGGCCCCCCGCTGCAGGAGCACTTCCTGCGCCGGATGGTCCTGCCGTGGATCGCGCTGGCGTTCCTCATGATCGCCACCTACACGCGCCTCACCCGCGGGGCGATGCTGGACGTGCTCGGCGAGGACTACGTGCGGACGGCGCGGGCCAAGGGCCTGCCCGAACGCCGCGTCATCGGCCGGCACGGGCTGCGGACCGCGCTGGCCCCCGTCGTCACCCAGCTCGGCATCGACCTCGGCGCGCTGGTCGGCTCCACGATCGTCACCGAGAAGGTGTTCGGGCTGCAGGGCGTGGGACAGCTGGTCTACCAGTCCATCGCGCTCGGCGACACCCCGGTCGTCATCGGGGTGACGCTGCTGGTGACGTCGTTCGTCGTCGTCGCGAACCTGCTGGTCGACATCGGCTACTCGGTGCTGGACCCGCGCGTCCGGCACCGCTGAGGGCGCGTCCGGCGGAAGCCGCGATCTCGGATTCATGCCGCGAAGTACGCATGGATAAGCTTTCCGTATGCGATCGTGGCCCGCCTCCGAAGTCCCCAGCCTCTCCGACGCGGGACTGCCCGCCGCGACCCGGCCCCTCGGCCTGTACGACACCGGCACCGGGACGACGCGCCCCACGTCCCCCGGCGACACCGCCCGGATGTACGTGTGCGGGATCACCCCCTACGACGCGACACACCTCGGCCACGCCAACACCTACCTGGCCTTCGACCTCGTCAACCGGGTGTGGCGGGACCTCGGCCACCGGGTCCACTACGTCCAGAACACCACCGACGTCGACGACCCGCTCCTGGAACGTGCCCAGCAGACCGGGGAGGACTGGCGCGAGCTCGCCGACCGGGAGATCCAGCTCTTCCGCGACGACATGACCGCGCTGCGCGTCCTGCCGCCCGACCGCTACGTCGGCGCTGTCGAGGCGATCCCGCTGATCATCGAGATGATCGAGAAGCTGCGCGGCCGGGACGCCGCCTACGAGGTGGACGGCGACGTCTACTTCCCTATCGCCTCCGACCCGGCGTTCGGCCGGGTCAGCCGGCTCACGCGGGAGGAGATGGCGCCGCTGTTCGCCGAGCGCGGGGGCGATCCGGACCGGCCCGGCAAGCGCGACCCCCTCGACGCGCTGCTGTGGATGGCGCGGCGGCCCGGCGAGCCCGGGTGGGACTCGCCGTTCGGGGAGGGGCGTCCCGGCTGGCACGTGGAGTGCTCGGCGATCTCCATCGAGTACCTCGGCATGGCCTTCGACGTCGAGGGCGGCGGCTCGGACCTGGCGTTCCCCCACCACGAGATGAGCGCCTCGCACGCGCAGGTCGCCACGGGGGAGCGGCCGCACGCCCGCGCCTACGTGCACTCCGGCATGGTCGGCCTGGACGGCGAGAAGATGTCCAAGTCGCGCGGCAACCTCGTGTTCGTGTCGAAGCTGCGGGAGTCCGGAGCCGACCCGATGGCGATCCGGACGGCGCTGCTGGCCCACCACTACCGCTCCGACTGGGAGTGGACCGCGGACGCCCTCGACGAGGCGGCCGCCCGCCTCGGCCGCTGGCGCGCCGCGGCGGCCCGCCCGTCCGGCCCGCCCGCCGCCCCGCTGGCCGCCGCGGTCCGCGAGGGCCTGGCCGACGACCTGGACACCCCGGCCGCGCTGGCGGCCGTGGACGCCTGGGCCTCCGCCGAGGGGGACGACGATGCGGCGCCGGCCCAGGCCGCCGCCGTCGTCGACGCCCTCCTCGGCATCGCTCTCTGACCGGCGGCCTCCGGCCGTTTCGCGCCGGCGAGCCTGCGGCGGCGGGCTCGCCGACGCGCTCAGGATCGGGGAAGGGGGCGCGGCTCGCTCACCGGCACCCGACGCCGGCGGCCCGCGGGACGGAGGACGTCGTGATCAGCGCACTCCGCGGCGTGCCCACGCCGCCGCCGGGGACGCGGGTGACCGGCGCGGGCCCCGCCCGCGCGATCAGCCCGGGTCGCGGCGGCGCAGGTAGCGCTCGAACTCGCGGGCGATGGCGTCGCCGCTCGCCTCGGGCAGCTCCGTGGCGTCCTTCTGCTCCTCCAGCGTGCGGACGTACTCGGCGACCTCCGAGTCCTCCTCGGCGAGCTCGTTGACGCCGTGCTCCCAGGCGCGGGCCTCCTCGGGCAGCTCGCCGAGCGGGACGGTGACGTCGAGGAGGTCCTCGACGCGGCGCAGCAGCGCGAGGGTGGCCTTGGGGGAGGGCGGCTGGGCGACGTAGTGGGGGACGGCCGCCCACAGCGACACGGTGTCGAGGTCGGCCTTGGCGCAGGCGTCCTGGAGCACGCCGAGGATGCCGGTCGGCCCCTCGTAGCGGGCCGGCTCCAGGTTCAGGGTGTTGACCAGGCCGGCCTCGGACGCGGCGCCGGTGACCGGCACCGGCCGGGTGTGGGGGGCGTCGGCGAGCAGCGCGCCGAGCAGCACGACGTTGCGGATCTCCAGCTCCAGCATCAGCCCGACCAGCTCGCGGCAGAACGAGCGCCACCGCATGTTGGGCTCGATCCCGTGCAGCAGCACGACGTCCTTGCCGTTGGGGAGCCGCGCCCACGACACGCGGGTCGTCGGCCAGGTGATGCCGCGGGTCTCGCCGTCGGCCATCTCGACGATGGGGCGTGTGACCTGGAAGTCGTAGTAGTCGTCCGGATCGAGCTCGGCGATGGGCACCGCCTCCCAGGTCGACTCCAGATGCGCGATCACCCCGCTGGCGGCCTCCCCGGCGTCGTTCCACCCCTCAAAGGCGGCCACGAGCACCGGATCGACGAGTTCCGGCACGCTTTCGAGCTCGACCACGCGCTGCCTCCTTTCGACGCCCAGGTACAGCGTCACCGACGGGGGCCGTCATTCCCGGGGGTCGGGGGCCCCGCTCATGATCGGTGGCTGTCAGCCTACGTCCTGACGGTGACGTACCCCACCCCTCCGGAAGCCAGACCCCGCCCTGTACGCCCGCGGCGGAACCCGGGTCACGATCGGGTCACCGGCGGCGGGGACGGGCGTCACTTGCCGCGCGGAGTGGTGTGCACGATGAGCACGTCGCAGGGGGCGCGGTGCGACAGGTTCGCCGGCACGGAGCCGAGGATGCGGCCCGCGAGGCTGTTGAGCCCCCGGTTGCCGATCACCATGAGGTCCACGGGGCGCTCCTTGGCCAGCTTGGACAGCACGTCCACGGCGTCGCCCTCGACGGCCTCCTGCTCGATGTCGGTGGCGCCGGCGGCGACGGCCCGCTCCCGCGCGGCCCGCAGCGCGTCGTCGGCGGGCGTGGAGCCCTGCACCTTGTAGGCCAGGTCGCCGAGCCGGTCGGCGGCGCTCGCGCGCTCGCGCTCCGGCATGGGGCTGTAGGCGGAGGCGAGCAGGAGGGTGGCGCCCGTGGCGGCGGCCAGCTGCGCGGCCCTGTCGACCGCGCGGAACGAGGAGTCGGAGCCGTCGGTGCCGACGAGGATGGTGCGGTACGCGCTCATGCCGTTCCTTACCCGTTGGTAGTCAACTGCTGGCACGCTATCGGTCCGGTGTCCCATCCGTCACCGTCTCTTTGCACACCCCGTCCAAGAGGCGCGGGCCCTCGCCGGGGGACGGCCGGAGTGTCCCTTGATCGCCCAGATAGGGTGGTTTCTCCGGCCCGGACGACCCGTGGGGAGAGTTGTGACTGGTGGCGGCCCGCACGCCGTGCTTTTCGACATGGACGGCCTGCTCATCGACTCCGAGAGCGTCTGGCTGGAGGTGGAGTCGGAGGTCATGGCGTGGCTCGGCGGCGAGTGGACCCCCGCCCACCAGGAGAAGCTGGTCGGCGGCTCCCTCTACCTCGCCGTCGACTACATGCTGGAGCTGACCGGGGCGGACGCCCCGCGCGAGGAGGTCGGCCGGCGGATGCTGGACGGCATGGCCGAGCGGCTCGGCGCCTGCGTCCCGATGATGCCCGGCGCCAAGGACCTGCTCGCCGAGATCCGCGCCGCCGGGGTGACGGCGGCCCTGGTGTCCTCCAGCCACCGGCGGCTGATCGAGCCGGTGCTGGACGCCGTCGGCCGCGAGCACTTCGCGCTCAGCGTCGCCGGGGACGAGGTCGCCCGGACCAAGCCCCACCCCGAGCCGTACCTGACCGCCGCCGCCCGGCTCGGCGCCGACCCCGCCCGCTGCGTGGTCCTGGAGGACTCCCCGAACGGCGTCGCGGCGGCGGAGGCGGCGGGCTGCGTCACCGTCGCCGTCCCCGGCCTCCTGCCCATCCCGCCCGCGCCGGGGCGGACGGTGGTCGCCTCGCTGCGCGAGGTCGACCTGGAGCGGCTGCGTTCGCTGGTCGCCTGACGCGGCGCCTCGTCCCGTCCCGCGGCCGGGCCGTTGTCCGGCCGTGACCTGATACCCGGGAGCCGGTACCCCGGGGGCGGTCCCTAGGGGACGGGTCCCGCCGCAGGAGGAGAAGGCCGCGGGCGCAAACCGTCCGCCAGAAGGAGCAGGTCCGGCGGTTCGCGTGTGACGATGGGAAGAGCACCGCCGCACGGAATGAGGGGCCGGCATGAGCGACGCAGCCATATTCGCGATCAGTCTCGGGGTGACCCTGGTCGGGTTGGTGATCAGCTGGGGCGCCTACCGCCGCCGGGGCGCGGGCACCGGGCTGCGCGGCGCGGCCCTGTCGCTGGTGCCGCTCGCGGCGGCGTTGACGGGCGTGACCGAGTTCTTCGTCGACCTGGCGTTCAGCCCGGTGAAGTGGGCGGGCGTCGCGGTGGCGGGGCTGGCCGTGCTGCTCTACCTGGCGTCCGGGGCGATGCTGAGCCGGCGCGGGGGCGCCGGCGACGGCCGCGCGGCCGCCGAGGCCGGCGACGGGCGCCGCCCGGCGGGCCGCGCCGGCAAGCCCGGGCGGGGGATCGAGGGTCCCGCGAAGGGAGGCGGCGACCCGGAGATGGCGGAGATCGAGAAGATCCTCCGCGACCGCGGCATCTCCTGACGCCGCGGGGCCCGCACGCGTCGTGACGGCGGGCCGGGACGTTCCGGACGGGGCGTCCCGGCCCGCCGTTTCTGCGTCTCCCGGCCCTGACCTGCGGACGATCAGTCTCAGATCGGACTCAGTACGGTAAAGCTTGCCGTTCCGGACCTCCTGGAGGTGCCGGGCAGGTCCGGGCTAAACGTACTATTCGGGCGATTTGTCCGAAGTGGTGTGCGGACGCGTGTTGCCCAGATGACGACGAGATCACAAGTCAGATACGGGTACTTCCGAAGGACGCTTCACGGATGGACAGTCGTGCCCGAAGGACTACGTTTCCCTTCAGCAAACGCGGCGTAACGGGCACGGGGGCAGCGGATGATCTCCGCGACCGCCGGTCACTCGCCGGCGGCAGGGCCGAACCAGTGGCCGGACGGTAGGAGGTATCGAGCGTGGCCGCACCCATAGAGGTGACCGGGTCCGACAGCGAGGCGCAGCCGGAGGCTGTCCTCGCCGGCGTCGACAGGAAGAAGATCCAGGGACGCTCGCTCGGGCAGATCGCCTGGATGCGGCTGAAGCGGGACAAGGTCGCTCTGACCGGCGCGGTCGTCGTGCTCGTGCTCATCCTGATCGCGATCTTCGGGCCGTACTTCGTGCAGAACCCGTTGACGTACCACCAGAACCTGATCGACCCGACCTACAACAGGCCGAAGTCGGGGATCTGGCACACGGGCATCAGCGGCGACCACTGGCTGGGCGTCGAGCCCGGCACCGGCCGCGACCTGCTGGCCCGCATCGTGCACGGAGCCCGGATCTCGCTCCTGGTGTCGTTCCTGGCCACCCTGCTGTCGGTGGTCATCGGGACCGTCATGGGCATCGTGGCCGGCTACTTCGGCGGCTGGGTCGACTACCTGATCAGCCGGGCCATGGACGCCTTCCTGGCGTTCCCGCTGCTGCTGTTCGCGATCGCCCTGGTCGGCGTCGTCTCCGACGGCGCGTTCGGGATGAACGGCAACGGGCTGCGGATCTCGGTGCTGGTCGTGGTCATCGGCTTCTTCAACTGGCCCTACATCGGCCGCATCATCCGCGGCCAGACGCTGTCGCTGCGCGAGCGCGAGTTCGTCGACGCCGCGCGCAGCCTGGGAGCCCGCAACTCCTACGTGCTCTTCAAGGAGATCCTGCCGAACCTGGTCGCCCCGATCCTGGTCTACTCGACCCTGCTGATCCCGACCAACATCCTGTTCGAGGCGGCGCTGTCGTTCCTCGGCGTCGGAGTGATCCCGCCGACGCCCTCGTGGGGCGCCATGCTGACGCTCGCGGTTCCGATCTACTCCTCGGACCCCGCGTACATGATCATCCCTGGTATGGCCATCTTCATCACCGTCCTCGCCTTCAACCTCTTCGGTGACGGGCTGCGGGACGCTCTCGACCCTCGGGCCAAGTGACTCGGGTTCAACCGACCCGTCTAATTGAAGGGGTGCGCCTGCACATGAACAAGATGAGACCATTTGCGGTCTTCGCGGCCGGTGTGGTCGCGGCCGCAGGGCTCGCCGCCTGCGGCGGCGGTGAATCCGGAGGCTCGGGGAGCGGGCCCGGGTACAACGCCGGCGTGAACGAGGTCGTCAACAAGTCGGACAAGAAGGGCGGCACGCTCAAGCTGGCCGACTCCGACGACTGGGACTCGCCGGACCCGGGCAACACCTACTACGCCTTCTCGCAGAACTTCGCCCGTCTCTACGGCCGCGGCCTGACCACGGCCAAGGCCGCGGCGGGCAAGGCGAGCCTCGAGATCGTCCCTGACCTGGCCACCGACATGGGCCAGTCCAGCGACGGCGGCAAGACCTGGACGTACAAGCTGCGGACCGGCGTCAAGTACGACGACGGCACCACGGTCACGTCCAAGGACGTCAAGTACGCGATCGAGCGCAGCAACTACACCAAGGAGCTGCAGCTCGGGCCGAAGTACTTCAAGCAGTACCTCGTCGACAACAAGCCCGCCTACAAGGGCCCGTACGAGGACAAGAGCGACGAGGGTCTGAAGTCCATCGAGACCCCCGACGACCAGACGATCATCTTCCACCTGAACGAGCCGTTCCAGGAGTTCGACTACCTGGTCTCGATGTCGCAGTCGATCCCTGTGCCGAAGGCCAAGGACACCGGCACGAAGTACGAGTCCTCGATCGTCTCCAGCGGGCCGTACAAGATCGACAACTACACGCGCGGCAAGTCCATGTCGCTGTCGCGCAACCCGAACTGGAACCAGAGCACCGACCCGCTCCGCAAGGCGCTGCCGGACAAGATCGAAGTCCAGATCAAGCAGAACGCGGACGACATCGACCAGCGGATGCTGGCCGGCGCGCTGGACATGGACATCACCGGCGTCGGCGTCCAGGCCGGGACCCAGCCGAAGGTGCTGACTCCCGAGCAGAAGCCGTACGTCGACAACCCCGTCCAGGGCTTCCTGCGGTTCATGTCGCTGAACGTGAACGTCAAGCCGCTCGACAACATCCACTGCCGGACGGCCGTGCAGTACGCGACCGACAAGGTCGCCGCGCAGACCGCCTACGGAGGCCCGCTGGCCGGCGGCGACATCGCCACCACCGTGCTGCCCCCGTCGGTGGACGGCTACACCAAGTTCGACCTGTACCCGCAGAAGCAGGCCGAGGGCGGCGGTCTCGACCAGGCCACGCTCGCCAAGGCCAAGTCGGAGCTGCAGGCGTGCGGCAAGCCGGACGGCTTCAGCACCAAGATCTCGGCGCGGTCGGACCGGCCGAAGGAAGTCGCGATGGCCGAGGCGATCCAGCAGAGCCTCGCCAAGGTCGGCATCAAGGTCAGCATCGTCCAGTTCCCGGCCGGCGACTACTTCAACAAGTACGTCGGCGTGCCGAAGTACGTTCACGACCACGGCATCGGCATGATGATCATGGCGTGGGCGGCGGACTGGCCCACCGGCTACGGCTTCCTCTCGCAGATCGTGCACGGTGCGGCGATCAAGCCGTCCGGCGGCAACAACCTCGCCGAGCTCAACGACCCCAAGGTCAACAAGGGGCTCGACGACGCGATCTCCAACGGTGACAAGGCCGCGCGTCTGAAGGCCTATGGTGAGGTCGACAAGGCGGTCATGGCGACCGCCGCCGAGGTGCCGCTGATCTACGCCAAGGCCCTGATGTACCGGCCGAAGCGCGTGACGAACGCGGGCATCACGTACTACTACGGCGGAATGTACGACTACCTCAACATGGGCGTGGAGTGACACTCCGCTTCGTCCGTGCGTCCAGCTGAAGGCAGGTGAAGGCGACGCCCGCCGGCCGTGCCGGGACCCACAGGTCCCGCCGGCCGGCGGGTCGGGCCGAGCATTGTGTTCGCATACATCATCCGGCGCCTCATCGGTGCCGTCGTCATGTTGCTGCTGGTCAGCATGGTGACCTTCGGCATCTTCTTCTGGTTGCCCAAGATCGCCGGGCAGACGACCGACCAGATCGCGGCGTCCTACGTGGGCAAGGCGCCGACCGCCGAGGCCATCCAGGACACCAAGGAGCGGCTCGGCCTCGACAAGCCGGTCGTGGTGCAGTACGGCAACTACGTCAAGGCCATCGTCGTCGGCAAGGACTACAAGGCCGGCCCCGTGACCGACCACTGCCCCGCGCCGTGCCTCGGCTACTCGTTCCGCAGCAGCCAGCCGGTGCTGGAGACGCTGGTCGACCGGGCCCCGGCGACCCTGTCGCTGGCACTCGGCGCCGCGCTGGTCTGGCTCGTGGGCGGCATCGCCACCGGGGTGCTGTCGGCGCTGCGCAGAGGCTCGCTCTGGGACCGGGCGGCGATGATCATCGCGCTGAGCGGCGTGTCGCTGCCCATCTACTTCACCGGCCTGGTCTCGCTCGCGCTGTTCTCCTACACACTCAAGATCTTCCCGGGCGGCGGCAGCTACACCCCGTTCACCTCCAATCCGGTGAGCTGGTTCCAGGCGCTGGTCCTGCCCTGGGTGACGCTCGCGTTCCTCTACGCCGCGATGTACGCGCGGCTCACGAGAGCGGGCATGCTGGAGACGATGAACGAGGACTACATCCGCACCGCCCGCGCCAAGGGCCTGTCGGAGGGGACCGTCGTCACCAAGCACGCGCTGCGCGCGTCGCTGACGCCGATCCTCACCATCTTCGGCCTCGACCTCGGCCTGCTGCTCGGCGGCGCGGTCCTGACGGAGAACACCTTCGGCATCCCGGGGCTGGGCCAGCTGGCGATCAGCTCGATCCGGGGCGGCGACCTGCCCATGGTGCTCGGCGTGACGCTGCTCACGGCGACCTCCATCATCGTGATCAACCTGATCGTCGACATGCTGTACGCGATCGTCGACCCGAGAGTGAGGCTTGGCTGATGACCGGCACCGCGCCCGCCGCGGAGACCGCGGGCACCGGCGAGGCCCCGAGCGCGTTCCTCGAGGTCCGCGACCTCAAGATCCACTTCCCGACGGACGACGGCCTGGTCAAGTCCGTCGACGGCCTGTCGTTCCAGCTGGAGCGCGGCCGCACGCTCGGGATCGTGGGCGAGTCGGGCTCCGGCAAGAGTGTGACCAGCCTCGGCATCCTCGGCCTGCACAACCGGCGCAACGCCGACGTGTCCGGGGAGATCTGGCTGAACGGCAAGGAGCTCGTCGGCGCCTCGCATGCCGAGGTGCGCCGGCTCCGCGGCCGCGACATGGCGATGATCTTCCAGGACCCGCTGTCGTCGATGCACCCCTTCTACACGGTCGGCCACCAGATCATCGAGGCCTACCGGGTGCACAACGACGTGTCCAAGTCGGTGGCCCGCAAGCACGCCATCGACATGCTCGGCAAGGTCGGCATCCCCAAGCCGGACAAGCGGGTGGACGACTACCCGCACCAGTTCTCCGGCGGCATGCGGCAGCGCGCGATGATCGCGATGGCGCTGTCCTGCGACCCCGAGCTGCTGATCGCCGACGAGCCGACCACGGCACTGGACGTGACCGTCCAGGCGCAGATCCTGGACCTGATCCGGGACCTGCAGCAGGAGTTCAACTCCGCGGTCATCATGATCACCCACGACCTCGGGGTGGTCGCCGAGCTGTCCGACGACATCCTGGTGATGTACGCGGGCCGCGCGGTGGAGTACGCCTCCGTCGACGATGCCTTCCACCAGCCGCTGCACCCCTACACCTGGGGGCTGCTCGGCTCGATGCCGAGGCTGGACCGGGAGCGCTCGGAGCGGCTGTTGCCGATCGAGGGGTCGCCGCCGAGCCTGATCAACGTGCCGTCGGGCTGCGCGTTCCATCCGCGCTGCCCCTACAGTGACCTCAACGGGGACAAGAGCACGACCGAGCGGCCCGAGCTGGTCGAGGCCGAACCCGGCCACAAGGTCGCGTGCCATCTCCCGCTGGAGAAGAAGCGGCAGATCTGGAACGACGAGATCCGGGCGAAGCTGTGACGAGCACGGGTGGGAACGAGACTGTGAACACAACGAAGACCCCGGCCGACGAGACCCGTCCGGCCGCGGAGACCCGCCCCGCGCGGGACGGCGAGCCGCTGCTGGAGGTGGACAACCTCGGCAAGCACTTCCCCGTCACCGCGGGGCTGCTGCGCCGCCAGGTCGCGGCCGTCAAGGCCGTCGACGGCGTGTCGTTCTCGGTCCGCAAGGGCGAGACGCTCGGGCTGGTGGGCGAGTCGGGCTGCGGCAAGTCCACCACCGGCCGGATGATCATGCGGCTGCTGGACCCGAGCTTCGGCAAGATCACCTTTGAGGGCCAGGACATCACCACGATGTCGCAGGGGCGGCTCCGGCCACTCCGCCGGGACATCCAGATGATCTTCCAGGACCCGTACTCGTCGCTGAACCCACGCAAGACGGTCGGCGCGATCGTCGGGGCGCCCTTCCGGCTGCAGAACATCGAGGCCAAGCAGGGCGTCAAGAAGGCCGTCCAGGAGATCCTGGAGCTGGTCGGGCTGAGCCCCGAGCACTACAACCGCTACCCGCACGAGTTCTCCGGCGGTCAGCGGCAGCGCATCGGCATCGCCCGCACCCTGGCCCTCAAGCCGAAGCTGATCGTCGCGGACGAGCCGGTGTCGGCGCTGGACGTGTCGGTGCAGGCGCAGGTCGTCAACCTGCTGGAGGACCTGCAGAACGAGCTCGACCTCACCTACGTGGTGATCGCGCACGACCTGTCGGTCGTCC
Organism: Actinomadura sp. NPDC049753; assembly: GCF_040674655.1. Lineage (NCBI taxonomy): Bacteria > Bacillati > Actinomycetota > Actinomycetes > Streptosporangiales > Thermomonosporaceae > Actinomadura > Actinomadura sp. NPDC049753. The sequence goes on from NZ_JBFARL010000079.1 coordinate 18,782, forward strand.
GGCACATCTCCGACCGCGTCGCCGTCATGTACCTCGGCAAGATCGTCGAGGTGGCGGACCGGGCGGACCTGTACGAGCGGCCCATGCACCCCTACACCAACGCGCTGCTGTCGGCGGTGCCGATCCCCGACCCGAGCGAGCGCGGGGACCGCAAGCGGATCCGGCTGCAGGGCGACGTGCCGAGCCCGCTCGACCCGCCGCCCGCCTGCCGCTTCCACACCCGCTGCTGGAAGGCGCAGGACATCTGCAAGCAGGTCGAGCCGCCGCTGGTGGAGCTCAGCCCCGGCCACCAGGCGGCCTGCCACTTCCCGGAGAACACCACGGTCAGCGCGACCGACGCGGTCGCCAAGGCCGCGGTGGCGCCCGCCGCGCCCACCGCCGACCCGGCCCCTGCCGACGGCACGGACTCCGTGGAGTAGCGCCGCCAGGCGTGCCCCGTGCGCTGGGCACGCGCCGTGCATGAGGAAAGGCCCGGCCCCCGCGAGGGGGACCGGGCCTTTCCTCATGGCCGCGCGCCTGGAGCTACTCGGTGGAGATGGCCTTGAGGACGTCCATGCGGCCCGCGCGCCACGCGGGCCAGAGGGCCGCCAGCACGCCGATGACCGCGGCGACCACCAGGTAGATCCCCAGGGTCCCGTACGGCACGGCGAGGACTCCGAGGCCCTTGTCCGCGAGGGCGTTCTGCAGCGCCGCGCCGAACGCCACCCCGATGCCCATGCCGAGCACCGCGCCGAAGACCGCGATCATGATGGACTCCAGCCGGACCATGCGGCGCAGCTGCCGCCGGGAGATCCCGATCGCGCGCAGCAGCCCGATCTCCCGGGTCCGTTCGATGACCGACAGCGCCAGGGTGTTGACCACCCCGACCGCCGCGATGATGACGGACATCACCAGCAGGATCGTCAGGAACGTCACGAACCCGTCGACCTGCTTGCGGGCGTCGGCCTTCAGCGACGCCTGGTCGGACACCTTCAGGTTCGGGTAGTCCTTCAGCGACGACTCCAGTGCGCCCTTCGTCGCCGCCGACGGCGCCGAGGCGTCCACCACGACCGTGGTCACGGCCGGCCGGACGGTGTGCCGCAGGTGCGCCTGCGGGGAGATGAGGCGGGGGCCGATCAGATTGCTCTTGGCGTACACGCCCGCCAGTCTCAGCCGCTCGGTGCGCCCGTCGGCGAACTGCACCGGGACCGCCGTCCCGACCTTCCACCCGCGGGCCTTCGCGGTGTCCTCGTCCACCATGATCCCGGCGTCGCCGATGCCGGTTCCCCCGGAGGTGACCTTCAGCCTGGCGGCCTTGGCGATCACCGCCGCGTCGCCGGACATGTACCACGCCTTCTTGTTCTCGATCTTGGCGTTGCCCTCGTAGGTGGGGGACGCGGAGGTCACCCCGGGCGTCGTCCGGATCCTCTGCGCGGCCTCGGCGGTGATGCCGCCCGCGCCCTGCACCTCGACGAGGTAGTCGGCGCCGAACTGCGCGTCGACCTGCTCGTCGACCGAGGCCCGCATCGTCGCGCCCAGCACGTTCACCGTGGTGATCAGCGCCAGGCCGATCATCAGCGCCGCGGCCGTCGCGGCGGTGCGGCGCGGGTTGCGCAGCGCGTTCTGCCGTGCGAGGCGCCCGGGCGGGCCCATCAGCTTTGCGAACGGCGCGCCGAGCACCTTCATCACCGGCACGCTGATCACCGGGGCGAGCATGGCGACGCCGATGAAGACCGCGAACGCGCCCACGCCCACCGGGGCCACCGGGTTGCCGCCGCCGCCGGCGAGGCCGACGCCGATGAGCGCCGCTCCCGCGAGGGTGAGCAGGGAGCCGAGCGCGATCCGGATCCGCAGCGACCGCTGGGGCAGCGCGACGTCGTCGCGCATCGCCGCCACCGGTGGGATCTTCGCGGCGCGGCGGGCCGGGAAGTAGGCCGACACGACCGTCACCACGATGCCCACCGCGTACGACGAGATCACCGGGGTCGCGGTGAAGGTCAGCCCGCCCTGCCCGGCGTCGCCCATCTGCGTCTGCAGCAGGGAGGCCAGGCCCGCGCCGGCCGCGAGGCCGAGGGTGGAGCCGACCACGCCGACCGCGACGGCCTCGCCGATCACCGCCCGCGTCACCTGGCCGCGGGCCGCGCCGATGGCGCGCAGCAGCGCCAGCTCGCGGGTCCGCTGCGCGACCAGCATCGAGAACGTGTTGAAGATGATGAACGACCCGACGAAGATCGAGATGAGCGCGAACACGAGCAGGAACGTGCGGAAGAAGTCCATCATCGCGGCGATGTCGCTCTTGGACTCCTCGCGGAGCTTCTCGCCGGTGACGGCTTCCAGGTTCTGCGGCAGCGCCTTGGCGACCCGGTCGCGCAGCTCGTTCTGGGACGGGCCGGTGGAGCCCATCTCGATGTCGCTGAAGTAGCCGGGCTTCAGCATCAGCCGCTGCGCGGTCGGGGTGTCGAACCCGGTGAGGGTCGCGCCCATCAGGTTCCCGGCGTCGACCAGTCCGACGATCCGCATGCGGGAGGGCGGCCCGGCGGTGATGACCCGGGTGGTGTCGCCGACCGCGAGCTTGCCCTTCTCCGCGGTCCTGGTGTCGATGACGACCTCGTCGGGTCCCTGCGGGGCGTGGCCCGACGCCAGGTCGTAGGTCCCGCCCGTCGACCAGTTCGTCCCGATCTGGGGCGGACCCTCCTGCGCGGTCCCGACGATCTTGCCGTCCTTGCCGACGACGGCCGCGTACCCGTTGACGTTGCCCTTGGGGTCCTTGACGCCGTCGATGCCCTGCAGGGTCTTCAGCACGGTCGCCGGGACCGGCTGCGCCGCCGCCCCGTCGTCGTCGCCCTCGACGACCTTCTTGGCGCGCACGTCGACGGCCACGTTCGTGCCGATCCGGCTGAACAGGTCGTCGAACTGCTTGTTCATGCTGTCGGTGAAGATCAGCGTGCCGGCCACGAACGCGACGCCGAGGATCACCGCGACGGCCGTCAGCACCAGCCTGATCTTGTGCGCCGCGAGGTTGCGGAGCGTGACCTTGCCCATCATCGCGCCGACACCCCGGAACCGGCCGCGCCCGCGGGACGGGTGTTGTGGCCGCCGGCGTCGAAGCCCTTCATGCGCTCCAGCACCCGCTCGGCGGTCGGCTCGGTCATCGTGTCGACGATCTGCCCGTCGGACAGGAACAGCACCTGGTCGGCGTAGGCGGCCGCGGACGGGTCGTGGGTGACCATCACGATGGTCTGCCCCATCCGCCGCACGGAGTCGCGCAGGAAGCCGAGGACCTCGGCGCCCGCGCGCGAGTCCAGGTTCCCCGTCGGCTCGTCCGCGAAGATGATCTCCGGGCGGGACGCCAGGGCGCGGGCGCACGCCACCCGCTGCTGTTGGCCGCCCGACAGCTCGGTGGGACGGTGCTTGAGCCGCGGCCGCAGCCCCACCGTGTCGACCACCGCGTCCAGCCACTCCTGGTCGGGCCTGCGGCCCGCGATGTCCATCGGCAGCGTGATGTTCTCCAGCGCGGTCAGGGTCGGCACCAGGTTGAACGCCTGGAAGATGAAGCCGATCTTGTCGCGGCGCAGCCGGGTGAGCTGCTTGTCCTTGAGCCGGGTCAGCTCGGTGTCGCCGATGTAGACCTGCCCGGAGTCCACCGAGTCCAGCCCCGCCATGCAGTGCATCAGGGTGGACTTGCCGGATCCGGAGGGGCCCATGATCGCGGTGAACCGGCCGCGGGGAATGCCGACGGTGACCCCGTCGAGCGCGACGACCTGGGCGTCGCCGCGCCCGTACACCTTCGCGATCTGCTGGGTTCGAGCGGCGAAGTCGCCCGCCCCGGGCGCGTGCTCCGCGCCGGCGGTCGATGGGGCGGTGTTCGTCACGTGTACTCCCGTGGGTGAGTGAGCAGGAATGCGTCCGGACCGCGCCGTGCCCCCGGCGATCCGACTCACAAAACCCTAGAAGTCGAACAAACCGGTTTCCTGGACCCCAGGAACGGACTTGCCCGTCCACCCACGGCAGGAGAAGCCACTCCACCGTCGTCCTACCGGAGTAGTCCTCCGCCGACGAAAGTCGGGGGCGCCTCAGGGACCAACCCTGAGGCCGGCTCCCCGGCCCGCGCGTCAGCTCTGGCCGGGCCTGCTCAGCCCCGTCTCGTACGCGTACACCACGGCCTGGACGCGGTCGCGCAGACCCAGCTTCGCCAGGACGTTCCCGACGTGCGTCTTCACCGTCGTCTCGCTCACCACGAGCTCCGCCGCGATCTCGGCGTTGGACTGGCCGCGGGCCACGTGCGACAGCACCTCGCGCTCGCGCTCGGTCAGGGTGTCCAGCCCCGGCGGGGGCGCCGCGTCCCGGACGGCCGGCAGCCGGCTGGCGAACTTGTCCAGCAGGCGCCGCGTCACCGACGGCGCCACGATCGCGTCGCCCGCCGCCACGATGCGGATCGCCTGCACCAGGTCCTCGGGCGGGGAGTCCTTGAGCAGGAACCCGCTGGCGCCCGCGCGGACCGCCTCGATGACGTACTCGTCCAGGTCGAACGTCGTCAGGATCAGCACCCGGGGGTCGTGCGAGGCCGCGCCCTCCCGGATGATCCGGCGGGTCGCCTCGATGCCGTCCACCCCCGGCATCCGGATGTCCATCAGCACCACGTCCGGCAGCAGCGACCGCGTCAGCTCCACCGCCGCCGCGCCGTCCCCGGCCTCCCCGACGACGGCGATGTCGGCCTCCGCCTCCAGGATGAGCCGGAACCCCGTCCGCAGCAGCGGCTGGTCGTCGACCAGCAGGACCCGCACCGTGGTCATCCGGCCGCCACCGCCGGCCGCCGTCCCGGACCGTTCATCGTCGCGCTCCTCGCCCTCACCGGACCGCCGCGTCCGCGGCGCTCCTGCCCCAACCTACGGCCTCGCACGGCTCACGGCTCCAGCGGGAACCGGGCCCGCACGCCGAATCCGCCGCCGACCCTCGGCCCGATCTTCAACTCGCCACCGTACAGCGCGACCCGCTCGTACATCCCGACCAGACCGTGCCCGGGGTTGTCCCCGTCGTCGGCCATGAACGTCGCGGTGCCGTGCCCGTCGTCCTCGATCTCCACCGTCAGGTCGCTGTCGCCGTAGTACAGCCGCACCCAGGCCCGCGCCTGCGGCCCCGCGTGCTTGAGCGTGTTCGTCAGCGCCTCCTGGATCAGCCGGAAGGCGGCCACGTCCACGCCCGGGGACGGCGGACGCGCCTCGCCCTCGATCCACAGCTGCACCGACAGGCCCGTCTCCCGCACGTGCTCCAGCAGCTCGCCGAGGTCGCCGAGGCCCGGCTGCGGCGCCAGCTCCCGGCCCGCCCGCTCGGTGTCGCGGTCCGTGCGCAGCACGCCGACGATCCGCCGCATCTCGCTCAGCGCGGTCCGCCCGACCTCCTCGATCGTCGACATCGCCTCGCGCGCGCTGCCGGGATCCCGGTCGATGATCCGCCGCGCGGCGCCGGCCTGCACGGTCATCACGCTCACGTGGTGCGCCACGACGTCGTGCAGCTCCCGCGCGATCCGGGACCGCTCCTCGACGCGCGCGGCCCGCGCGTCGGTGCCGCGCGCCCGCTCCAGCCGGGCCGCCCGGTCCTCCAGCTCGGCGAAGTACGCCCGGCGCAGCCGCAGGTTGCGGCCCAGCACCCACACGCCGATCACCAGCGCGCAGTCGGTGATCAGCACCTCCGGAGCCACCGAGATCGGCAGCACCAGCAGGTAGGCGAGGAAGTAGACGAACGCCGTTGCGCCGCCGAGCGCGCTCTGCGCCAGCCCCCGGTGCGCCGCCACGCTGTAGACGGCCACGAGGAACGCCACCACGTCCGGCACCGACGGCGGATAGTTGGCCACCGCCATCACCAGCTCGCCGCCGATGATGAACAGCAGCACCGGCATGGGATGGCGGCGGCGCCACGTCAGCGCCATCGTCACCGCGGCGACCACCATGCCGTCCCAGATGTCCGGCGCCCGGAAGTGATCGTAGCCGTGGCCGGCGGGCAGCTCCTCGAGGAAGAGCTGAGGCAGCCCCACCGCCAGGAGGCCCAGCGCGAGCAGCGCGTCGGCCGCCATCGGGCGCGCGTGCAGCCAGGCGCGGACGGCGTGGAGACCACGGATGCGGGGTGACACGACACTCACCCTAGGAGGCCGCAGCAGGTCCCGACCCCTCCTGCACGCGGATCCGCGGTCCTCCCCAAGGATGACCCGGCCGCGCCGGGGGCGCTACTAGAGATCGTCGTGCTCCCGGGCCCCCGCACCGGCGCGCGCGTCCGCCCGCCGGGCCTCCTCCAGGTCGGCGGGGGAGGGGCGGTCGACCGGCGCCGCGGGCAGCGGCGGGGGAGTGCCGCCGAACTCCGGGCAGCGCTCCTTGTGGTCGCACCAGTCGCACAGCCGCCCCGTGCGCGCCCGCCACTCGCCGGTGTCCATCGCCCGGCGGATCGCCTGCCACAGCGCCTCCACCTTGCGCTGCGTGGCGCGCAGGTCGGCCTCGTCCGGCTCGTAGCGCAGGATCTCGCCGTTGCCCAGGTACATCAGCTGCAGCAGGCGCGGCACCCGGCCGCGCAACCGCCACAGCACCAGCGCGTAGAACTTCATCTGGAACAGGGCCCGCGCCTCGAAGTCGGCCCGCGGCGCCGTCCCGGTCTTGTAGTCCACGATCCGCACGTCGCCGCTGGGCGCCACGTCGACGCGGTCGATGTACCCCCGCAGCTTCAGCCCCGAGTCGAGGACCGTCTCCACGAACAGCTCGCGCTCGGCCGGCTCCAGCCGGCGCGGGTCCTCGAGGGAGAAGTACCGCTCCACCATCCGCCGCGCCTGCGCCAGCCACTCGGCGTGCTCGGCCTCGCCGCCGTCGCCGCCGAACAGCTCCGCCAGCTCCGGCTCGGCCTCCAGCAGCCGGTCCCACTCCGGCGCCAGCATCTCCAACGCCGCCTCCGGCGTGCGCGCCCCGGTCGGCAGGTCGAACAGCCGCTCCAGCACGGCGTGCACCAGCGTGCCCCGCACGGCCGCGGCGCTCGGCCGCTCCGGGATCCGGTCGATCACCCGGAACCGGTACAGCAGCGGGCACGTCATGAAGTCGCCCGCCCGCGACGGCGACAGCGACCCGACCACGACCGGCGCGTCCCCCGCGCCTCCCCCCGCCTCGGCCGTGCGCGCGGATGGCACCGACGCCCTGCCCCCGGCTCCGATCCCCCCCGGCTCGATGCCACCCGCCTCGGTGCTGCCCGCCTCGGTCGTCGTCATGGCACAGCAGCGTAGGTGACACCCCCGACGGAAATCCCGCACCCGCCGCCGCGAGCCCCGCGGGGGACCGGCACCGCCGCCGGGGCCGTAGCATCGGTGGCGTGACACACAGCGCGCCCCCGACCGAGGACAGGACCCCGGCCGGCGGCCGCGGTCCCGACGACCGCCCCGCACGCCCCGGCCTGCTCATGGGCCGCGTTCTCGGCGTGCCCGTCTACGTCTCGCCCAGCTGGTTCCTGGTCGCGGTCCTCGTCACCGTCATGTTCGAGGGCCAGGTCGACGGCGTCGTCAGCCGCCCGCTCAGCTACCTCGTCGCCTTCACCTACGCCGTCCTGCTCTACGGCTCGGTGTTCGTCCACGAGCTGAGCCATGCCGTCACCGCGCGCGCCTTCGGCCTGCCCGTCCGCTCGGTCACCCTCCACATCCTCGGCGGGGAGACCTCCATCGAGCGCGAGGCCCCCACCCCCGGCCGCGAGTTCCTCATCGCCTTCGCCGGGCCGCTGGTCAACCTCGTCCTCGCCGGGCTCGGCCTGCTCGTCCACGCCGTCGTCCCCATGCCCGACGTCGCGCTGCTGCTCATCGAGGCCCTCACCTTCGCCAACCTCCTGGTCGGGCTGTTCAACCTGCTCCCCGGCCTCCCGCTGGACGGCGGCCGCCTCGTGCGCGCCGTCGTCTGGAAGGCCACCGGACGCAGCCGCAGCGGCGGCGTCTTCGCCGGCTGGGTGGGCCGCGGCGTCGCCATCGCCTGCCTCGTCGCCGGCGCCTACCTGGCCACCTACAACACCGGCGAGGGCGGCGGCATCGGCTGGCTCGCCCTGCTCTGGTCGGCCCTCGTCGCCTCGTTCATCTGGGTGGGCGCCACGCAGTCGATCCGCGCCGAGCGCGTCCGCGACCGCATCCCGCTGCTGTCGGCGCGCCGCCTCGCCCGCCGCGCCACCCTCGTCACCGCCGACGTCCCGCTCGCCGAGGCCGTCCGCCGCGCCCGCGAGGACCACGCCGGCGCCATCGTCATCGCCGACCACGACGGCAGGCCCCTCGGCCTGGTCAGCGAGAAGGCCGTCACCGCCACCCCCGAGCACCGCCGCCCCTGGGTCAGCGTGGGCGAGCTGTCGCGGGGCATCGACGACGGGCTCGAACTGGCCGCCGACCTGTCCGGCGAGGAGCTCGTCGAGGCGCTGCGCCGCGCGCCCGCCTCGGAGTACCTGCTCGTGGAGCCCGACGGAGGCGTCTACGGCGTCCTCGCGGTCGCCGACGTCGACCGCGCCTTCGCCGGCATCTGACCGCCCCCGCGGGCCGCCGCGGCGGCCCGACCTGCCCGCGCACGCCGCTAGCCTTGACCTCCATGAGCGAACCCCGACCCGACGGCCCCGCCCCCTCGCCCGGCCGCGTCCCGCACGGCCCGTTCCGCCCCGGCGACCAGGTTCAGCTCACCGACCCCAAGGGCCGGATCAACACCATCACCCTCCAGCCCGGCAAGGTCTACCACTCGCACAAGGGCTCGATCCCCCACGACGAGATGATCGGCAGCCCCGAGGGGAGCGTCTTCCGGTCCAGCGGCGGCATCGAGTACCTGGCCTTCCGCCCGCTGCTCGCCGACTTCACCCTCCGCATGCCGCGCGGCGCCGCCGTCGTCTACCCCAAGGACGCCGCCCAGATCATCGCGATGGCCGACATCTTCCCGGGGGCCCGCGTCGTCGAGGCCGGCGCCGGATCCGGGGCCCTCACCTGCTTCCTGCTGCGCGCCGTCGGCGAGCACGGCCTCGTCTCCTCCTACGAGCGCAGGCCCGACTTCGCCGACATCGCCCGCGCCAACGTCGAGAAGTTCTTCGGCGGGCCCCACCCGGCCTGGCGCCTGACCGTCGGCTCCCTGGAGGACGCCCTCGCCGAGACCGACGTCGACCGCGTCGTCCTCGACATGCTCGCGCCCTGGGAGACCCTCGACGCCGTCGCCAAGGCCCTGGTCCCCGGCGGCATGGTCTGCGCCTACATCGCCACCACCACCCAGATGTCGCGGGTCGTCGAGGACCTGCGCTCCCACGGCCAATTCGCCGAGCCCTACGCCTTCGAGACCATGCTGCGCTCCTGGCACGTCGACGGGCTCGCCGTCCGCCCCGACCACCGCATGGTCGGCCACACCGGCTTCCTCGTCACCGCGCGCCGCCTCGCCGATGGAGTGACCCCGCCCGCCCGCCGCCGCCGTCCCGCGAAGGGCGCCCACCCCGCGCCCGGCGACGCCGCGACCCCGTCCGCGCCCCCGTCCGAGGCCGCGTCCGAGGCCCCGCCCGCTCCGGACGCCGCGCCCGGGGTATCCGCCGAGGCCTAGATCACATTCCTCCGGCGCCCCTCCACCGGACTCGGCAAACGCCGTGCCACGACACGCCCGGCCTGCCGAACCCGCAGGTCCGGACGTCGTAAGGCCTCGACCCGCGCCACCTCCACGGCACCCCTGCCAACCCTCCCGGAAGACCCCCGCACGACACGAACACCGAATGGGCAGGTTACGGAAGCCCTCCAGATAGGTAGGGTCTCAGTAGGTCGTCGGCTCTCTTCGTGAGGAGGTGGCGGGGCGTGGCCGCTCGTGACGATGCAGGGGCGCGCAGGGCGCAGCACGAAAAGGAGGTCAGGGACCTTCAGACGCAGATCTCCTTCCTGGAGGAGGAGATCTCCGTGCTGCGCCGTAAGCTCGCGGAGTCCCCGCGCCAAGTACGTGTGCTGGAAGAACGCCTCCATGAGGCACAGGCCAACCTGGCCGCCGTAACCGGTCAGAACGAGCGTCTCGTAGCGACCCTCAAAGAGGCTCGCGAACAGATCGTGGCGCTCAAGGAGGAGGTCGACAGGCTCGCACAACCACCCTCCGGGTTCGGCGTCTTCCTGGACGCCCGCGACGATGGAACGGTCGACATCTTCACCGGCGGGCGCAAGCTGCGCGTCAACGTCAGCCCGGCCGTCGACGTCGAGGAACTGCAGCGCGGCCAGGAGGTCATGCTCAACGAGGCCCTCAACGTCGTCGAGGCGCTGAGGTTCGAGGAGCAGGGCGAGGTCGTCATGCTCAAGGAGCTCTTCGACGACGGCGAGCGCGCCCTGGTCATCGCGCACGCCGACGAGGAGCGCGTGGTCAAGCTCGCCGAGCCGCTGCGCGGCGTCCCGCTGCGCGCGGGCGACTCCCTCATGCTCGAGCCGAGGTCCGGATACGCCTACGAGAAGATCCACAAGGCGGAGGTCGAGGAGCTCGTCCTCGAAGAGGTCCCCGACATCTCCTACAACGAGATCGGCGGCCTCGGATCGCAGATCGAGATGATCCGCGACGCGGTGGAGCTGCCCTACCTGCACGCCGACCTGTTCCGCGAGCACCAGCTCCGGCCGCCCAAGGGCGTGCTGCTCTACGGTCCGCCGGGCTGCGGCAAGACGCTCATCGCCAAGGCCGTCGCGAACTCGCTCGCCAAGCAGGTCGCGGAGAAGACCGGCCAGGAGGGGAAGAGCTTCTTCCTCAACATCAAGGGCCCCGAGCTGCTGAACAAGTACGTCGGCGAGACCGAGCGGCACATCCGCCTGGTCTTCCAGCGGGCCCGCGAGAAGGCGTCCGCCGGGACCCCGGTCATCGTGTTCTTCGACGAGATGGACTCCATCTTCCGCACCCGCGGCTCGGGGGTCTCCTCCGACGTCGAGAACACCATCGTCCCTCAGCTGCTCAGCGAGATCGACGGCGTCGAGGGCCTGGAGAACGTCATCGTGATCGGCGCGTCCAACCGCGAGGACATGATCGACCCCGCGATCCTGCGGCCCGGCCGGCTGGACGTCAAGATCAAGATCGAGCGGCCGGACGCCGAGGCCGCCAAGGACATCTTCTCCAAGTACATCCTGCACGGACTCCCGCTGCACCCCGACGACCTCAAGGAGCACGGCGGCTCCACCGAGGCCACCGTCGAGGCGATGATCCAGCGCACCGTCGAGCGGATGTACACCGAGAGCGAGGAGAACCGCTTCCTGGAGGTCACCTACGCCAACGGCGACAAGGAAGTCCTGTTCTTCAAGGACTTCAACTCCGGCGCGATGATCCAGAACATCGTCGACCGGGCCAAGAAGATGGCCATCAAGCAGTTCCTCGACACCGGCCAGAAGGGCCTGCGGGTCAACCACCTGCTGGCCGCCTGCGTCGACGAGTTCAGTGAGAACGAGGACCTGCCCAACACCACCAACCCCGACGACTGGGCCCGCATCTCCGGCAAGAAGGGCGAGCGGATCGTCTACATCCGCACGCTGGTCTCCGGGACCAAGGGCTCCGAGGCCGGACGCTCCATCGACACCGTCGCCAACACCGGCCAGTACCTGTAGCCCCCGACGATGACGCAACCGCGCGGCGGCCCCTGCACACAGGGGCCGCCGCGCGGGCGTGCCGCGCCACGCGGGCCGCGAACAGCGGGCCCCATGGCTCCACTCTCCCGGCCCCGATAGGCTCGACGATATGAGTGTTCGGCGGGTGATGGGCATCGAGACCGAGTACGGCATCTCCGTACCCGGGCAGCCAGGGGCCAACGCGATGGTGACCTCCTCCCAGGTCGTCAACGCCTACCTGGCGGCGTCGGCGGCACGGGCCCGCAGGGCCCGCTGGGACTTCGAGGAGGAGAACCCGCTCCGGGACGCCCGCGGCTTCGACCTCGCCCGCGAGGTCGCCGACCCGACGCAGCTCACCGACGAGGACCTCGGCCTCGCCAACGTCATCCTCACCAACGGCGCCCGGCTGTACGTCGACCACGCCCACCCCGAGTACTCGGCGCCCGAGTGCACCAACCCGCTCGACGCCGTCATCTGGGACAAGGCGGGCGAGCGCGTGATGGCCGACGCCGCGCGCCGCGCCGCGCTCGTCCCCGGCACCCACCCCATCCAGCTCTACAAGAACAACACCGACAACAAGGGCGCCTCCTACGGCTGCCATGAGAACTACCTCATGCGCCGCGAGACGCCCTTCGCCGACATCGTCCGGCACCTCACCCCGTTCTTCGTCTCCCGCCAGGTCGTCTGCGGCGCCGGCCGCGTCGGCATCGGCGTGGACGGCCGCGGCGACGGCTTCCAGATCAGCCAGCGCGCCGACTTCTTCGAGGTGGAGGTGGGGCTGGAGACCACCCTCAAGCGGCCGATCATCAACACCCGCGACGAGCCGCACGCCGACCCCGAGAAGTACCGGCGGCTGCACGTCATCATCGGCGACGCCAACATGGCCGAGCTGTCCACCTACCTCAAGCTCGGGACCACCTCGCTCGTCCTCGCCATGATCGAGGACGGCTTCCTCACCGTCGACCTCTCGGTCGACATGCCCGTCGCCGCGCTCAGGGCGGTCTCCCACGACCCGTCCTGCAAGCATCTGCTCACGCTGCGCGACGGCCGGAAGATGACGGCGGTCCAGCTCCAGATGGAGTACCTGGAGCAGTCGCGCAAGTACGTCGAGGACCGGTTCGGCGCGGACGTCGACGAGATGACCAGGGACGTCCTCGACCGCTGGGAGTCGGTCCTGCACCGCCTCGGCGACGACCCGATGCAGCTGTCCCGCGAGCTCGACTGGGTCGCCAAGCTGTCCCTGCTGGAGGGGTACCGCAGCCGCGACGGCCTCGACTGGTCCCATCCGCGCCTGCAGCTCGTCGACCTGCAGTACACCGACATCAGGCCCGACAAGGGCCTGTACAACCGCCTGGTGGACCGCGGCCGCGTCGACCGGGTCGTCACCGAGGCGCAGGTCGAGGCCGCCGTCGAGGACCCGCCGGAGGACACCCGGGCCTACTTCCGGGGCCGCTGCCTGCGCCAGTACGCCGAGTCCGTCGCCGCGGCCTCCTGGGACTCGGTCATCTTCGACGTCCCCGGCCGGGAGTCGCTGCAGCGCGTGCCCACCCTGGAGCCCCTGCGGGGCACCAAGCAGCATGTGGGCGCCCTGCTGGACCGCTGCCGCACCGCCGCGGACCTCGTGGCCACCCTGACCGGCCAGAGCTGAACCTCGGCGAGGGCGCGGCACACGCGCCCGGAGGGGCCGTCCGCGCGCCGGGCGGCCGGCGGGCTGTCGGGTACCGTCGGGCACGGTCGGCGCCGCCCGTCCGGCCATGCCAGGTAACGGGCCGGTTTCGTGGACGGTTTGCCCGTTTCGCTGGGCGGTGGACCGGCGATAACCCGAGCATGCCCCCGGCCCCCGGGCGGAGACGGCGAAACGGACCCGAGAGTTCCGCGCACCGTCGAAGATCGGAGATAGGGTCGGAGGCACCGGCAGAGCGGAGGTACGGAATGGCCACGAAGGACACCGGCGGTCAGAAGCAGACCACCCGGCGCACGGAAGAGGTCGAGGAGACCGAGGCCACGACCACCGAGGACGTGCAGGAGCGCCAGGAGAAGCTCACCGACGACGTGGACTCGATCCTGGACGAAATAGACGAGGTGCTGGAAGAGAACGCCGAGGACTTCGTCCGCGCCTATATCCAAAAGGGCGGACAGTGAACCCCGAATCGGGCGGATCGGCCACATAGCGGAATCGCCGTTTCTCCGGACGGAACTCCAACTTGACACGGCAGTGAGGACATGGGTGGGCCGCGGCGGCCCGCCCATGTTCGTGTGTCCGCGCCCGTGCGGGGCGCGCGGCGGGTTCGCCGTGGGCTGATCGGACCGGTGATCGGGCGGCATGCGCGCGGGCGACCTTGAACAGTAGGGTCGTAGAGTCCGCGCCGGTGAGATTGCCGAAGCCGGCGCAATGGTGGAGGGGAAGGGAGTCGCGTGGCGTCCCACGATTCGCACACCGGACGTCTGCCGGGGTTGTTCGCGAGCCCGGATACGTCGTCGTTCACGGAGTTCCTCGGGGCGTACTCCCCGGACCTGCTGCCCGGCCGGCGGACGCCGCCGTCCACGCGGGCGGGCGAGGACATCCCGCACGGGACGACGATCGTCGCGGTCGGCTTCCCCGGCGGGGTGGTGATGGCGGGCGACCGGCGGGCGACGGCGGGCAACGTCATCGCGCAGCGCGACATCGAGAAGGTCTTCCGGGCCGACGAGTTCTCGGCGATCGCGATCGCCGGAACGGCCGGGATCGGGATCGAGATGGTCCGGCTGTTCCAGGTCGAGCTGGAGCACTACGAGAAGCGCGAGGGCCGGACGCTGTCGGTCGAGGGCAAGGCCAACCGCCTGGCGACGATGGTCCGGCAGAACCTCGGGATGGCGATGCAGGGCCTGGCGGTGGTGCCGCTGTTCGCGGGCTACGACGAGGAGCGGGACGAGGGGCGGATCTTCTCCTACGACCCGGCGGGCGGGCGCTACGAGGAGCGCGACTTCCACTCGATCGGCTCGGGGTCGGTCTTCGCGCGCGGCGCCCTGAAGAAGCTCTACCGGCCCGACCTGTCGGCGCAGGACGCGGCGCTGGTGTGCGTCCAGTCGCTGTACGACGCGGCCGACGACGACTCGGCGACGGGCGGGCCCGACCTGACGCGCCGGATCTTCCCGGTGGTGGCGTCGGTGACGGCGGACGGGTACCGCCGGCTCGGCGAGGACGAGGTGGGCGCGCTGGCGCAGGCCGTCGTCGACGCACGTTACGACTCGCCGGGCGGTCCGACCGCCCCGCTGCGATAGAAGGGATCCAGACCGGTGTCCATGCCGTTCTACGTGTCGCCCGAACAGCAGATGAAGGACAAGGCGGACTACGCGCGCAAGGGCATCGCGCGCGGCCGCAGTGTCGTGGTGCTGCAGTACGACGACGGCATCCTGTTCGTGGCGGACAACCCGTCGCGGGCGCTGCACAAGATCAGCGAGATCTACGACCGGATCGCGTTCGCGGCGGTGGGGAAGTACAACGAGTTCGAGAACCTGCGGCTCGGGGGCGTCCGCTACGCCGACATCAACGGCTACCAGTACGACCGCCGCGACGTGACGGCGCGCGGCCTGGCGAACGTGTACGCGCAGTCGCTCGGCACGATCTTCACCGAGACCAACAAGCCGTACGAGGTGGAGCTGGTCGTCGCGGAGGTGGGCGAGGACGCCGACACCGACCAGATCTACCGGCTGACGTTCGACGGCTCGGTCGCCGACGAGCACGGCTACGTCGCCATGGGCGGGCAGGCCGAGGCGGTGGCGCAGTCGCTGAAGGACGGCTACCGGGAGGGTTCCTCGCTGGAGGACGCGCTGCGCACGGCAGTGCGGGCGCTGGAGGCCCAGGACTCCGACCGGCACCTGGAGGCCACCTCGCTGGAGGTCGCGGTCCTCGACCGCAACCGCGAGCACCGGCTGTTCAAGCGGCTGTCGGCGGCGCGCATCGGGGATCTGCTGGCGGCGCAGGACTCCGGCCCCGGCATCACCTCCGGCGGCGAGGACGCCGCCGGCGGGACGGCCTCCTCCGGAGCGGACGAGGACTGACACGCGGGCGGGCGGGCCGCCGGCCGGCGCCCCGCCCGCCCAGACGGGCCCGC
>NZ_JBFARL010000080.1:0-34043 GCF_040674655.1 Actinomadura sp. NPDC049753
CGTGCAGCGGGCACGGCGCGCGGCGGCGCCGCGGAACCGGCGGGTCGCGGACGAGACCGCGGACCGGCTCGCGGCCCTCACCCGCATGCTCGGCGCGGTCCGCACCGAGACCCCGGTGATCGACGCCTACCGCCGCACCTTCCGCGCGCTGACGGAGAGCGGCGAACTGGCCGCCTGGGACGAGGCGGCCGCGGCGTGGCGCGACCTCGGCAACCGCCACGAGACCGCCGTGGTGCTGACGGAGGCCGCGGGCGCGGCGCTCGCGTCCAACAACCGTCCCGGCGCCCGGTCCCGGCTGCGGGAGGCGCGGGCCATCGCCGGCGACCTCGGCGCCGCTCCGCTGCGGGCGCGCATCGACGACCTCGCGGCCCGCGGCCGCCTCACCGACGCCGCCGCCTCGCCCGGCGAGGGAGGGGGCACCGCCCACGCCTTCGGCCTGACCCGCCGCGAACTCGACGTCCTGCGCCTCCTCGCGGGCGGACGGACGAACCAGCGGATCGCCGCGGAGCTCTTCATCTCCGCCAACACCGTCGCCACCCACGTGACCAGGATCCTCACCAAGCTCGGCGCCGCGTCCCGCACCGAGGCCGCCGCCAAGGCCCGCGAGGCCGGCCTCCTGGACGCCCCGCCCTGACGCGGCGCGCTACCGAGGGCGCGCCCGGCCGAGGACGCGTTCGCCGTGCCGCGCGGGGATCCGGGTCGGCCAGGAAGCCGGCCAGGCGACGTCGTCGACCGCGAGCCACGGCGCGGCGGCCACGCCCGCGGGGGTGAGCCCGGCGAACGTCCTGGCCTCGCGGTGGAGGTGGGACTGGTCGGCGTAGCCGCACTCGGCGGCGACCCCGGCCGCCGCGTGCCCCGCGGCGAGAAGGTAGGCCGCGCGGTCGAAGCGCACGAGCCGGGCGGCGCGTTTGGGCGTGACGCCGAGTTGGGCGCGGAAGCGCGACCAGAGGCGCTGGCGGCTCCAGCCGACCTCGTCGGCGAGGCCGTCGACGCGGACCCGCCCCCGGCCGGCGAGCGTCCGCCGCCAGGTGCGGGCGACCTCCGGATCGACCGGCGTCCGCGCGTCCAGCCGCCGGCCGAGGACCTCCGCCGCGATCACGAACCGCTCGTCCCACGACCCGGCGGCGCGCAACTCGTCCTCGAACCGGCCGGCGTCACGGCCCCACACGTCCTCCAGGGGCGCCACCGTCCCGGTGAGGTCGGCCGACGCGCCGAGCACCGCGGCCGCGGCGACCGGCTCCAACCGGATCTGGAGGCACTCTCCCGTCCGGCCGCCCACCCGGAGGTCGCCCGGAAGGAGCCCGGCGGCGAAGCTGCCGCGCCGGCGCCGGCCCCGGGTGCCGTAGTCGATGCCCTCTCCGCCGCTCAGGTCGACGAGCAGGGTGACGGACGGGTGCGCGACCATGGCGATGTCCGTGCGCGCGGGCAGGCGCTGCCGGAACCCGGCCATGCTGATCCCGGGCAGCCTGACCGAAGGGGACGGGACGGCGACGTCCACCGCCGCCCAGTCGGGCGGGGTCCCGGTCGGCAGCACGTGACCAGTCTAGGGCCGGGGTGTCAGCGGACCGCCGCCATGAAGTCCAGCAGCAGTTCTCCGGTCGCCTCGGGAGCTTCGAGGACGGGCAGATGCCCCACGCCGGGCAGCATCTCGATCCGCGCGTCCGGCACCGCCTCGTACCGGCGCGCCGACGAGGGCCTCCAGCGGGGATCGGCGGCGCCGAAGACCACCAGGAGCGGGACCCGGAGGGCGGCGAGGCGCTCGGGCACGCCGCGCTCGGTGATGTAGGCGGCGTTCCGGCGCAGCACCGCCCGCATGGACCGGTACGTGATCGCCCGGACCCCGGAGACCAGTTCATCCGGGATGTCCACGGGGCCCGCGGCCGCCGCGCCGATCCCGCGGCGGATCACCGCGTCCGACCGCCTCGCCCACAGCAGCGGCCCGAGGGGCGGGGAGAGGAGGGCCCGGAGGAGGAGCGGCTGCCGGAGCAGCGCGTCCATATCCGGCCCGCTGCTGATGAGCGCGAGCGACCCCACGAGGTCGGGACGCCGCTCGGCGAGCGCGGTGGCGACGTAGCCGCCGCTGGAGTGCCCGGCCACATCGACGCGGTCGAGCCCGAGGCCGTCCAGCAGCGCGGCCACGCGGTCCGCCTGGTCGGGCACGTCGTAGGACGCGGCTGGCGGGGACTGCCCGCAGCCCGGCAGGTCGACCCGGATGACGTGCCGGTGGGCGGCGAGCGTCGGGATCATCGGCTTCCAGGTGCCGCCCGAGGCCCCCGATCCGTGGACGAGCAGCAGCGGCGGCGCCTGCCGCGACCCGTCGTGCACCACGTGCATTCCGTGCGAACGCTCAACGTCGGACTCACTCATGCGGCCACCCTGCACGGGCGTTCGCCCCCCGGTCTTGAAGAAATGTTCGCCGAGGGTCAGATGACGGTCGCGGGCTGCTCTCGTGGGGTCAGCCGCAGCCGCACCACAGTGGGAATCGACTCGCGTTCGAGCGCGGCGCAGAGCCTCGGCAGGGCCTCGTCCTGGATGCGGTGCCGCAGTTCGGCCGGATCCGCCTCCTGCCCGTAGAGGATACTCAGCCGCAGCCCGGCCCCCTTGGGCGAGCGGACCAGCAGGGCCCGCGCCCTGCGCACGCCCGGGTACTCGCCGATCTCGGTCTCCAGCGCGTCCGTGACGGCCTTGGCCTCCACCCGCGTCGCGCCGGCCCTGATGTCCGGCTCCAGCGAGAGGCCCCGCACCCGGCTCGACCGGAGTTGGGCGAGCATCCAGGACAGCCCCAGCAGCGCCAGGACGACCGCCACCGCGGCGACGGCGGGCCAGAACCAGCCGTGGCCGTCGGCGAAGCGGCGCGCCTCCGCGGTGAGCACGGGGCCGGAGGCCCGGGCCTTCCCGAAGGCGCCCAGGCCGCGGGCGAGGCCGAGCCCCCCGGCGGCGGCGAGGACCAGGCCGAGAAGGATCAGGCCCGTGCGGTTGACGTGCGCGGTGCGGCGGTCCATCAGACCTCCCGGTGCTTCATGCGCACCATGACGGAACGGGCGGGGAGGGGGTCGAGCCGGTCGAGCCGCTCCCGCACCGCCTCGGTGACCTCCGCGTCCAGGCCCGCGGGCTCGCGCACGGGCGTCTCCGCGACCACTTGCACCCGCCGACGCCCCAGCCGGACCCTGCTGACGCCCGACACCCCCGGCGCGCCCTCGGCCGCGGCGGCGACGGAGCGCTTGAGCCCCCGCCTGCTCACGCCCATCATCAGGTTCGGATCCCGCCCGTGCAGCGGGATGATCCGTGACTTGCCCGGCACCACGGCGGCCAGCACGAACCAGACGCCGACGAGTGCCAGGCCGACGAAGATCGCGCGAGCGTACACACCGTCCCAGTTCGCGTCGCGCACCCACTCGTAGGGGAAGATGTGCGCCGGATGGTTCAGGGCCGCCGAGATGACCTCGATCGCCGTCAGCACACCTGCCCCTGTCATCAGCAGCGCCGCGGCGAGGGCGGGAAGCATCCGCTGCGAGCGGAACGTGTGCCTGGCCGCCCGGTCGGCCTTCCGCGAACCGGCCGCCCGCGTGCCGGGCTCCGTGGCGGGCCGCGCCCCGGCGGGGGCGGTCACAGCACGGTCCTCTCGCCCGTGGTGGGGCGCCCGAGCTCGGCCACCTCGATGTCCACCTGCCCGACGGTGAGACCGGTCAACTCCGCCACCCGCTCGCGCACCCTCTGGCGCACCTCACGGGCGACCGCGCGGACCGGCATCGGGTAGGCCACCGACAGCGCCACCTTGGCCGTGACGATGTCGCCGTGCACCCGCACCTCCGTGCGGGCGGGCCCCCGTCCGGGGACCGGGACGCCGACGACGGTCCGGCCGAGTCCGCCGGACGCCTCGACGTCCTGCACGGCCTCTGCGACGATTCGCGCGACGGACCGTTCACGGATCGTCGTCCTGCCTCGCTCGGCGGTCGTCATCGCGGCCGCCGTCGCGTGCTGCCCTGGGAGAAGACCTGTCCGATGTCGATGCTGCCCTCGATGACGCGGCCGACCACGAAGCCGAGCGCGCCGAGGAACAGGACCAGGAAGAACGGGCCGACGCCGCCGAACGCTCCGGCGAACCCCAGCGCCAGGCCGAAGACCAGGCCGATCACGGGCCACGGCACTCGCACATCCATCTCGATCACCTCTCGGCTCGGCGGGTTCCTCAGCCGCCATCGGCCACGTCCCCGATCACCACGTCCACCGTCCGCCGGCCGGCGAGCGGGCGCACCAGACGCCGTACGTCCTCGGCGATCTCGGCGAAGGGCCGTCCGTACCGGACGACCACCCCCACCTCGATCACCGCGTCGTGCACCGCGACCCCCGCGTAGGGAGGCCCGGCGCGGTAGGTCGCGATCCAGCCGCGCGGACCTGCCGTGAGCCCCAGGACGTCCGGGCACGCCATGGCCGCCGCGCCGATCCGCTCCGCCAGTTCGGCGAGCGGCTCCCGGCGGCCGGGCGCAGCGTTCGGCCGGGCCACCGCGCCGGTCCCGGCGGATGTCCCCCCGCCCGGCGGGACGTCCGGCCGCGACGCCTCGGCGGCGAACCCGGGCTGGCCCCGCCCCGTGCCGGGGGCCGGAACCGGCCGGCCGGCGGGGACGGGGCCGGGCCGGCGGGACGCGCCCGCCACGTCCGTCCAGGAGATCATCGGACTCGGGACTCCTCGCGCCGCGGCTCCGGGGGCTCCTCGTCGGCCACGTGGACGTCGTCCACGGTGATGTTCACCTCGACGACCTCCAGGCCGCACATGTGCTCGATCTCGTTGGAGACGTTGGTGCGCACGGCGGCGGCCAGGTCCGGGATGGACAGCCCGTACTCCACGACGAGATCGATGTCGACGGCCGCCTGGCGCTCGCCGACCTGCACGGCCACGCCCTGCGTGCTGTCGGCCGTCACGCCCGGTAGGCGCTCCCGGACCGACCCGAGCGTCCGGGACATGCCCGCGCCCATCTCGTGCACGCCGCCGACCTGCCGGGCGGCCATCGTGGCGATCTTCGCCACGACGTCGTCGGCGATCCTGGTGCTGCCGCCGGACGTGATCAGTTCGCTCGACCCCCCGTCGGCGCCCCGCTTGCGCCTCGTTCCGACCGCGGCCTGCTCGGCTCCTCGCCTGTCGTCCTGCTGACTCACGATGCCCCCCATGCCATGCGTCGGCTGACCTGCGAATGATGCTCACGGGGCGTTACCCAAAACGGCTATAGGGTCAAAGAGTGGGTCAATGCCGGACTAAGTTCGGTGAACGGGCGAGGGCGGGCCCGACGGACGCGCCCTCAGGCCGCGGGACCGCGCTCGGAGGGGCGGGCCGCGGCCGCCAGGTCCTCGGCGACGCGACCGCGCACGTGCTCGATGAGACGGATCATGTCCGGGCAGTAGACCGTGGGGTTGTCGAAGCCCGTCCCGTGCCGGTAGCGGTGGGCCTGGAGGCCCGCTCCGCACACGGCGACGAGCGGGCAGGCCCGGCACCGCTCGCACAGGCCCGCCGCGCCGAGTTGCCGCTCGACCGCGGCCGGGAGGGCGCGCGCCGCGTCCAGGGAGTCGCGCAGGACGTTCAGGCCGGTGCCGGCGGAGGCGGCGGTCATGGGCTTGAGCAGGTCGGAATGCTCGATCGCGCCGTCGGTCTCGATGACGGCGTACCGCACGGGCGCGAGCCCGAGCCCCTCGTTGCCGACGTTTCCGCCGAGCAGCAGGGTGAGCAGGTCGCTGAACGTCCGGACGTCCGCCGGCGGCTCCGCCGCGCCGTACCAGCGGTCGAAGATCTCGATGAGCCAGTCGGCGTACGGGGTGGCGGGCGACCCCTCGGCGCGTCCCGGGGGAGGCGCCGACCAGTTCCCGTGGGGGAGGAGGAAGTCCACGCGGGGCGGACGGTGGCGCAGCAGCGCCTCGTAGGTCGCGACCGGGTCGTTGCGGAGATCGATCGTGCAGAGGATGCCCGAGAACAGGTGCCGGTACGGGCCGGTGGACAGGGCGTCCAGCGCGGCCGCCACCGAGGCGTGGCTCCCCCGGCCGTCCGGCAGGCGGCGGTGCCTGTCCTGCGCGGAGGCGTCTCCGTCCACGCTCACGCCGATCCGGACGCCGAGGCGGTCGAGCTGGGCGAGGCGGGCCTCCGTCAGCCGGGTGCCGTTCGTCTGCACGAAGAACGCCGCCGACACGCCCTCGGCGCGCACGGACCGGACGACCCGCTCGATGAGGGGCGGCGCCGCCAGCAGCGGCTCGCCCCCGTGCAGCACGACCTCGACCGAGGGAAGCGCGTGCTCGCGGACGTGGTCCCCGATGCGCCGGGCGGCGGCGTCGACCACCTCGGCCGGCATCGCGACCGGCCGGTCGCGCCAGCTCTGGTCGCCCATCTCGTAGACGTAGCAGTAGTCGCAGGCCAGGTTGCAGCGGCTGTGGATCTTGAGGATGAACTCCCGGAAGGGCAGCGCCTCCCGCGGGGCGGGCGGGCTCACGCGACCGGATCCGGCAGGTCGCGGACCGTCCGCAGGCAGCCGGGCAGCGGACCGTTGGCGGCGATCCAGCGCGCGCGGTGCGCGGTGGACCGCTCCGCCGCCAGCGCGGCGGCCGGCCCCGGGACCGGCTCGGCGCGCCACTGGTCCAGCGCGTGCCGCATCCCCTGGACGAACCGCACGGTGAGCGCGGGCAGGCGGTCGTGCGAGCAGAGCTGGACGAGCCCGAGCCGCACCGCTCCCCGCCAGTGCGCGTACTCCAGATGCGCCGCCAGCGCGTGCTCGCCCCGCTCCAGCCAGCGCTGCCGCCGCCAGAACCGCACGACGCCGAGGAAGGCGTACGTGCCGTGCAGCAGGCCGGAGAACGGCCTCGGGTCGGGGCGCCAGGGCGCGTAGTACCGGCGGTCGTCGTCGCCGGGCAGCAGCCTCACCGCGTCCATGATCGCCGCCAGCTTGCCGTGCTGGGCCTCGTGGACGAGCGTGACCGCGAGCTGTGTCGGGTCCACCGGCAGGGACAGCGCGACGCAGCCGAAGTGCTCCCGCGAGGTGGCGCTGCGGAACTCGTCGGCGGAGGACCGCAGGGGCGTGAGCGTGGACACCGTGCCGGAGAGCTCGCGCGCGCTGGAGCGGTGGTGGCGCGACAGCAGGTCCCAGCTCTCGCCGAGCGTCCGCTCCAGCTCGGCCGCGGCCGCCTCGGAGAGGCGCTCGGCTCCGGCGGACGACACGCGGGGGAAGCGGAACGGGTCCACGTCGTCGAGAAGGAGCTCGAACTCGGTTCTCCCGGCGGACCGGGCGCGGAGGGTGCGCAGCCCCCGCCAGCCGGGCGCGTCAGGGGTGCCGTCGGTAGGGATCGGTGAACTCGTCCGTCCGGCCGTGGCGACCGCCTCCCGGCCGTCATGGACGATTCGCACCGTCTCGACGTCGTCCGTGGCCGTGAGGACGCCCACCGACGGCAGGGTCACCGCGCCGCGGGAGACGGGGACGGTGAACGTCCCCGCGCAGCGCCCGCGCACCGCCGCGGCCGCGGCCATCCCCGCGAGCTGCGCGGGGCGCACGCCGGGCGGGTCACCGGACGGGTCGCCGGACGGGGCGCCGCCCTGGAGGACGCGCAGCGCGTGCAGGCCCCATCCGCCGGTCGAGGGGTGCGTGATGACGGCCGCGGCGGCGTCGGGGGCGCGCCGCTTCAGCTCCATCAGCTGCTCGAAGCCGTGCCGGGCCGCCGCGGCCTCCGGGTGGCCGGTCCGGCGGGCGGTGTCCACGACCGAGCGCAGCAGCAGCAGGTTCCGGCTGTGCTGGATCGCTCCCAGCGATTCGATCGCAGCGGACGTGGCCGTACCCGAGGCGAGCGAATCGAAATCCGCGCCGGAAAAGGAGTGATTCATCAACGTCATAAAGCCCGGCCTTCCGCCGAACGTCCAATCACCAGCATTTTAGGCCGCATACCGTGATCGTTAAACGTCGCCGCCGTCCTCGGGTGAGCCGGTCGCACTCCGAGCCCCTTGCCGCCCGGTGGCCGGTCCGTGACTTGTCCCCCGGCGGGCGGTTCCTGCGCGCTATTCTGACCGCGGAGGACGATCCATGAGTGTTCGCAGGCTGTTCTTCTGCATGGTCGGTCTGCTGATCATCGGATGCGTGAGCCTCCCCTTCGGCGCGGCCGCGGAAATTCCGGCCTCGTTATCGGACGCTCCGCCTTCCCTGTCCGCGGCGTCCGCCGGCACGGACGACCGGCGAGAGGCCGCCACCGTGTACTGCCTGTCCCGTCCCGGCCGGATGGTCACGGCCCTGCTGGCGCTCGGACTCCCCGTCCCGGGCGCCGCACCCGCACCGGCGCCCACCGCGGCACCGCCGGGGACACCGCCGGGGACACCGGCACCCACCGCGTCACCTGCCCCGCGGGCCCCGTCCGGCGCGTCCCCACGGCCGACTGCCGCTGCTCGCACTCCGGGCCCCGCCGAACTCCAGGCCTGGGCCGTGCATAACAGAAAGGACTTCGACCGCGCCTGCGACGCCCTGATAGGCGCCCAGACCGTTTCGGGAGAGAAGAAGAAGCCATCGGTCTGGGTGTCCGCCGCAAAGGTTTTCGGTCCGCTCCTGCTGGGCGCCCTGCTCACCCTCTTCACCACCGAATGGAGAGCGTCCGTGGACCGCGGCCGGAAAGAGGGCCTCGAACTCCGGAGGCTGGGCAGGAAATTCCTCACCACGGCGAGCGACTACGCCGAGGGGCGCAGGAAGGCCAAGCAGCCGCCGGTCCAGCCGGTGCACGACGCCGCGCAAGAACTGGCGCTCCGCCTGGAGGAGATCAAGGCCCGCCGCCCCAGGTGGCGCACCCTGCCCCCGGTGCTCGCCGCACTCGCCCCGGCCAGGCTGGACGCCGCCGTCGCCTTGGGGTGGAACGGCCTGAGCGACCAGGGCAGAGAGACCAGGCACGCGGCGGTCATGGAGGTCATCCACCGGATCGACGCCCAGGTCGGCAGCACCGCGCGCGCCCTCGAGCACCCGTGGCGCCCGCCGGTCCTCCGCTGGTTCGTGTTCTGGCAGAAGGTGCCCTCGTGACGGGCGACCCTCGGCCGGCGAACGGGCGCCTCTCGGCGGGGAACCCGCTCCGCCTGGCGCGTTACGTCGACAGGCCGCCCCTGCCCCTGGAACCGCACCGCGTCGGCAAGCACGCGGATCACTACGTGGAGACCAGCTCGTTCACCACGTGTTTCGAGGCATTCCAAGATGAGCTGGACGATATCGAAACAATCCGCGACCGGGGCCATCTCGTCTTCGTCCACGGATTGGAGGGCACCGGAAAGACGTCCCTGATCTGCAGATGCGTCCATTTCCTCAAGGAGCTCCCCGGCTCGGCCGACCTCCAGGTCGTCGACGCCAGAACGCTGAGCGGCCCGGTCGGGACCCCGGAGCGGCGAATGCTCGGACTCGTCTTCAAGATCTGCTCCCAGCTGATGGAGAGCGCGTATTTCTCGGGTTCGCAGCCACGGCTGGCGCGCCTGCAGAGCGTGATCAAGGACGTCGACCGGCTCAAGGCGCGGGAGGGCCTCACCGCGGACCGGGTGAGGGACGAGGTCGCCACCATGCTCTGGGAGATCGGCCTGGGCTCCACCGACGAGGGGCCGCTGGTGGTGGTCATCCTCCCGCGCTCCGCGAACCTGCTCGACGTGCGGTTCTACGCCGAGGTCGTCCAGCCCTGCATGATGCTCTTCGCGGAGCTGGAGGACGAGGACGCCGATCAGGAGCACCCGCCCTTCGGAGGCCACATCTCCGTCATCCCGCTGCGCCCCCGCCCGCTGGCCGTCGAGGACGGATGGACATTCGTCAGGCAGCGCCTCTACCGGGAAACGGACCGCCGCGAATCCCTGAATGTTCAGGAAGACCATATCAAGGCGCTTATGACCGCATGGAACGGGACCATGACGATAAAGCTTCTGGTGGAAGGGCTGGTGGAGATCTTCGAAAAGATCATTAGGGCTGACAGTCCCCGCGATGTGAGTTACAGTGATCTGGCGTCCCAGTTCGTCCTGGCCCCGCCGAGCGAAGAAACGGGCTCCTCATGACCGTTGATCATGAGCCGTCACCGGCGGCACGGCGCAATCCCTTCCCTCCCGGGGCGTCCGCGGCGCTCGGCGAACTGCCGGGCGAGGTGGCCAGCCTCGACACCCCGGCGATCCTCACCGTGCGGCGCGTCGTCGACGACTACCTCTCGCGGAGCCTGATCCTCTGGCGGGACGTGCGCTCCCAGCAGGCCTCCGGCCGGGGCGGGGGCGAGGCCGGCGCGGCGGACCCGCGGGAGCTGACCGACGACGAGGCGGTGCGGGCCTCCTCCACCGGCGCGAACGGCGAGGTCATCGCCGTCTCCGGTGAGGCGGGCACCGGCAAGACGCACCTGCTCAACACCCTGATCCACCGGTTACGCCATCCGCCGCCCGGCGCCGCGATCCCGCGCAAGATCATTCCTCTGTCGGCGCAGGCCTCCGACTTCGGCACGCTGTACCGGGCCTCCTTCATCACCAGGTTCCACCTCGACGAGCTCAAGGACGTCGCCCTCGGCTACTACGCCGACGTGGTCGCCGAGCGGCTCCGGATCGACTTCCCCCACCTGGCCGAACAGGCCGCGGCGCTGGAACGGCGCGACTCGGGCATCGACCCTCGCGCCCTCGCGCGGCAGGCCGGCCTGGCGGCCAAGGTGCCGAGGCAGCTCCAGGAGCGGCTCTGGCAGGTGACCGGGAACAAGCAGTTCGGCACCGCCTTCGCCCTGCTGACCGACGTGCAGCTCGCCCTCGCGGTGATGGACTGGCTGGCCAGCGGCGCACCGCCCGACGCCCGCCTCCAGGAGCAGGGGATCACCGGGGCCCTGGCGTCCCACGCCCAGATGCTCGACTGCATGGGCGCGCTCACCAGCCTCTACGGGCGGCAGGGGCTGCACTTCGCACTCGTCATCGACGACATCGAGAAGCTGCTCGGCCACCCCGACCCGCTCCTGCCGGACACGGCGAACACGGTCGAGACCCTGAAGTCGTTCCACAAGCTCCTGCGCACGTTCGTGGAGAGCGGCGGCCTGCTCGTGCTCGGCGGCCTGCCGTCCTACCTCGACCAGCTCCCCGAGGACTCCAAGTCCCGGATCCGCACCCGCATCTCGCCGTCCCCCCTGGACGGCGAGCAGATCGCCGAGTACGTCCGGCTCCGCCAGGGCGGCGTGCTCGAACCGTTCGAGCAGTCGGCCTGCGACGCGATCCACCGGCTCACCGGCGGCAGCCCCCGGCAGGTCGTCAGGCTCTGCTACCGCAGCTTCCAGCTCACAATGCCGCCCGCGCGGGTGGACGCGCCCGCCGTCCACACGGCGGCGCGGCAGGAGAACCTCGGCTACGTCGTGCCGCTGGACGACCTCCTGTCGAACGTCTCGGAGATCCTCAACGGCCGGGGCTGGATGGCCGAGACGAGCTACCCCCTGCTGCCGGAGCGCGAGCGGCCCGACTTCTGGATCCCGATGCCCCCCGGGCAGGACCGCGCGGGCTGCGCGATCGTGGTCAGCGCGCCGCTGGTGCAGGCGGAGGAGGCCGAGCCGCTGATCCGCCGCGTCCGGGCCATCCGCAGCGACAGCCCGAAGCGCCGCGTCGTCGTGGTGACGGGATTCCTCAGCGAGGAGATCCGCCCCTCCCTGACCCAGGCGTGCGGAGCACCGCCGATCGTGTACCTCGCCGACCGGTTCCACGACGTCCTCGCCGCCCGCCTGGACGAGCTGAACCGGGAGATCATCGGCCACCGCGCCGGTCCCGCGGCCTCCGGCAACGACATCGCGATGATGCACGACTCGATGGAGCGGATCAGGCGCCAGGTGACCGCCTCGCACGACCACCTGCTCAACCTGCAGAGCCAGGTCGAGCAGATCCGCCAGCAGGCCGACCGGCAGCTCCAAGCGATCAGGAGGGACCTGGCGCCCCCGGCCGCGGCGCCCGCCGGAGGCGCCGCCGTGCCGGAGCGATCCGGACGCGACCTGCCGGACGCCGTGGCCCGGCCCTTCACCCGCGCACTCCGGTCCCTCGCCGCGATCGACGACGTCGACGCCTACATCGGGCGCTCGTTCGACCTGTCCCGCGACGACGCGGCCACCGCCGGGGCCATGCTCAGCTACCGGCTGCGCCGCTACGAGATCTTCGAGGCGATCGGGGTGGGCATGGTGCTGCGGCGGCTCGTGACCTCGTTCGAGGAGTCCGTCGCCGGCTGGCTCGCGCGCGTGCGGTCCCGGCCGGGCCCCACCGCCGACGACCTGGCACGGCTCGACCGGCTCTGCGAGGCGTTCGACGCCAGCTACGACGCCGTCCCGCTGTCGGCGCTGAGCCAGCTCGGCAGCCTGTCCGATGACGCGGTCCCCGGCCTGAGCGGCTCGGTCGCCCAGGTCGCGATCGTGGACAGCCTGGACGAACTGAGCGGCCGCGTCAGGCGCGGCGCCCTCCTCGCCGCCGAGGACGCGGGCGGCGGCACCGCTGCGGCGTCCGGCTCCGCGCCCGTCTGAGAGGCCTCCGCCGCCTTCCGGTCCTCACGGAGCGGAGCCGCCGCCGAGGTACTCATCGATGATCGACTCCAGGCGCCTGTCGGCGTCCCACACGTTCTTCTGCCGCAGGGTGACGCCGAAGAGCGCCAGGTCGTCCGGCAGGCACCGGTAGTACAGCGCCCCCTGCTCGACGTCCATGACGAGCCGGGACAGCCGCCCTCGCAGCGCGGGCCCGAGCCGGTACGCCAGGGACCGCACGAGCTGCCGCGAAGCGAGGAAGATCTCCTCGTAGCGCTTCCTGTGCTCGGCGACCGACACCTTGCGGAAGTACGTTCCGAGGCCCTCGTCGGCGAGGACGTCGGTGCTGAAGAGGTGGTCGCCGCCGCGGTGGCCCGAGAGGTAGTGCAGGTCGAGCGGGGAGACGCCCCGCCGGCCGAGTTCCACCAGGCGGGGGTCGGCGCCCGGGGCCTCGAACAGGACGGGCGCCGGTTCGGGGACGTCCGGGAGCGCCGGGGCGGACGTGCTGTAGCCGCCGAGGTTCTCGGGGCCCAGCGAGTAGAGCTCGCGCACCCGGTCGGAGATCTGCGCCATCTGCCGGTCGCCGCTCTCGACCGCCGTGCCCTCCCGCGCGATGCCGAACTGGGTCTCCCCGGGACGGAGCGAGATGTAGTAGACGCCGCCGGAGGGGCAGGACAGGACCAGGCGGATGAGACGCCCGCTGTCCAGCGACGACGTCCACGAGTCGATCTTCGCGAAGGTGGGGCCCAGCCTGCCGCCGATCTGGGCGTGGAGCCTCGTGTCCTCCGGCGTCAGATCCGCGTCCTCCACCGCGAACCGGAACATGCCGTCGATGAAGTTGGCCGTGTGCGCCAGCCCGCCGGCGCCCTCGAAGACCTCCCTGACCGTGTCCTCCAGCAGCAGCGTTCCGGCGTTCGCGTCGATGTGCCCCGCACGCCGCGTGATGGTCCTCGGGGTCTCGGTCACTCGGTCTCCTCTCCGGGTCGGGCCGGTCTCAGATCTGCGGCGCGTCCCACTGGAACGCGCGGCGCTCGGTGCCCGGCGCCTCGTTCCGCAGCCGCGCCCGGGTGTGGGCGAGGTTGCCGCGCACGGCGAGGGCCCACGGATGCTCGTCGTCGGGATGGCCGGACGGGAGACGCTCCTCGGCCTGCTCGTCGTGGTCGAGGGCCTCGTCGTAGCGGCCGAGGGCCATCAGCGCGTTGGCGCGGTCGACGAGCGCTCCCACCACGTACGGGTGGTCGTCGTCCAGCCGCTCGCGCAGCAGGTCCAGGGCGGTGGCGCTCTGCTCCCCGGCGAGGTCGGCGTCGCCGAGGGCGAGCGTGTAGACCGACAGGTTGCAGCGGGCGAGCTGGACGAACGGATGCCTCTCGTCGTACAGGGCGAGGTAGCCCATGACGGCCCGGCCCGCCTCGTCGCGCGCCGCCTCGTACGCGCCGCAGGCGTGCTCGGCCGCGGCGACGGCCAGCCGGCAGGCGAGCGTCTCGTAGTTCTCGCCCGGATGGAAGTCCAGGTGGATCTTCAGCAGCCGGCGCAGCTCGTCCCGGTCGTCGCCGCGCGCCTCGGGGTCGCCGGGCCGGTGCCGGCGGGTGATGCGCTGCTGGCGCTGGGCGCACAGCAGATGGAGGTTGGCGGCGTCGTCCCGGTGCAGCTCGCGGAGGATGACGACCGAGTGGGTCAGCTCCCGCGCCGAGTCGTCGTAGCGGCCGAGCCGGCGCAGGAGCGCGCCGATCTTGTAGGCGGAGATCGCGAGCGACTGCCGGTCGCCGGGCTCCACCCGCCGCTGCCGCTCCCGGTTGCCCCGTTCGATCGCCAGCGCCTCCCGGACGGAGGCGTCCTGCCCGTCCAGGGTCAGCGACAGCGTGAGGTTCATGGCGGCGCTCCGGGTCAGCTCGTGGTCGTCGCCCAGCTCGCGGCGCAGCCCGATGAGCGTCGCGCGGTCGCGGACGAGCGCGGTGCCGAAGTCGCCGGCCTGCCGCAGGTCGGCGGCGTACCCCCGCGCGCCCATCAGCGTCCGGATGTCGGCGTACCCGAGGCGCATCTGCCGGTTGAGCGCGTCCTCGGAGATGCGCGCCGCCTCCTCGAAACGGCCGAGCGCTCTCAGGAGGTTGGCGCGCTGCACCTCGACGCGCAGCAGCAGCGGGTCGTCGGCGCCCAGGCGCCCGCGCCAGTCGGCCGACAGCCGCTCGGCGACGCCGAGGCCGATCGCGCGGTCGCTCATGTCCCCGGCCAGGTACAGGTGGCGCACGTGGCAGGCCAGCCAGCGGCGGACGGGCCGCTCCTCGCTCGCGAGCGCCTCGCTGACGAACAGGTGCCGCCGCAGCTCGGCGAACGTCGCGGCGTGGTAGGGACGGTCGACCTCGGCGTCGGCGGGCGCGAACGCGGCGAGGACGCGGTGGACCTCGGAGGTCACCCGGTCCCGTTCTCCGCCCCGCAGCGAATCCCGGATGATCTTCTGGACCATCCGGTGGACGCGCAGTTCCCCGCCGAGCTCGTAGTCGACATCCGCGAGGCCGTACCGGGTCAGCCGGACGAGCAGCGCCTCCAGTCGCACGGAGTCTTCGGCGAGGTCGGGCCAGTGCGCCTCCAGCGCGGCGAGCATGGCGGGGGAGAACAGCAGACGGCGCCCCACGCCGTCGGGCGACAGGAAGGCCGCCATCCGCATCAGGTGCACGGCGGCCTCGCCGGAGTCGATCTGGCGCAGGGCGTCGAGGGTCAGCCCGAGGACGATCCGGGCGGTCAGCAGGTCGGCCTCCTCCCGGCGGGCCGCGTCGTCGCGCGCGCCCGCCTCGCCGCCCGGGGCCGCGGGAGCGCGCTGCGCGGCCGCGACGCCCTCGGCGAAGAGGCCGGTGAACGTCTCGACCGCGTCCTCGACCGCCTCCATCTCGCGGAAGGCGCCCGCGGACGCCGCCGCACCGGCGCCGGGCGCCGCGGGACTGGCGGCGCCGCGCTGCCTCCAGTCGGCGTGGCGTTCCACCCACGCCGCGGCCAGCGCCACGTTCAGGGGGAGGTCGCGCATGGGGCGCGCGAGCCGGTCGATGTGCTCGTCGGAGAGCGCGGGGACCCTCCTGCGGAACAGCTCACGGCTCTCGTCCCTGGTGAACGGCCCCGCCCGGGTGGACTTCTCGACCCGGCGGACCAGCGTCCCGCTCCTGAGGGCCCCGACGTCCGCGCCCGTGATGATGACGTGGTTCCCGCGGGTGGTCTCGGGCACGAGGTCGGTCAGGTCCTCGGCCCGCTCGACGTTGTCGTAGATCAGCAGCCAGGTCCCGGTGCGGTTCACCTCCTCCCGGACGAACTGCGCGACGGGGTCGCCCGCGGCGGTCGCGGGCCGGTGCCCGCCGCCGGCCTCGACCGCCTCGTGCATGGCGGTGAGGCCGGCCCGCACGCTCCCGGCCGACGCCGCGGTGATCCACCAGACGGCGTCGTAGTCGCCCGAGAACCGCAGGGCGTACTCCAGCGCGAGCCTGCTCTTCCCGGTGCCCGCCGCGCCGTTGATCATGTAGATGCCGTCGCGGTCCGAGCCGAGCAGCGCGTCGCGCATCCGCTCGATCTCCGCGCCCCGCTCGACGAAGGCGCCCGCGGACGGGGGCAGGCGGCGGAACTCGGGCGCCCGGCCCGGGAAGCGCGGATCGCCCGGGACGCTCCTGGGGGCGGGCGGCGTCCGCGAGGGCATCAGCCGCTGGAACAGCTCGTCGCGGGCGGCCTGCTCGTTCATGGCGAACAGGTCGATCCGGGCGGACGGCGGAACGCCCGGGGCCGGGTCCTCGGGGGACAGCCGGAGATACCAGTGGGCGCCGGGCACGGGCGTCCCGGACGGGGCGGACCTCACCGCCTCGGGGCCGACGGCGATGACGACGTCGTCGTCGCGGACCGGGCCCTCCCCGGCGGGACGCAGGTGCGTCGAGCGCAGCTGGACGCCGAGCCAGTCGGCCCAGGGGCGCTGGGCGGGCTCGTAGACCACCCTGTAGTGGCGCGTCCGCAGCACGTCGTCCGCGCCGATGCGCATCCGGTACGCCTCGACCGCCTCGGCCGTGGCCCCCGGCGGATCGAACCCCTCGTCGTCGAGGATCGTGCGGAGCACGTCCCGGTAGGCCGTGAGGAGCCCGGAGGCGGCCGGGTCCCCGGCGAACACGGCGAGCCTCTCGGCGACGGCGGCGTCGGCGACCTTGGGAATCGCCATCCGCCGCCAGTACGCGTCCCGCGCCGAGGGAGGCGTCGTGCCGGGGAAGAGCCAGGCGAACGCCACGCCCGCCCTGCCGCGCACGCTGAGGGACGCCCCGTCCTCCACCTGCATGAGCACCGGCAGGAGCCGGGGGAGCGCCGTGGCCCTCAGCTCCCGGGCGAGCGCCTCCGCGGCCGCGATGCCGCCGGAGTCGGCCCTGACCCCGACGGCCACGGTGTCGGCGAGCTTCGCCAGGGCCTCCGCCGGGAGGCCGGCGGCGTCGACGAGCACGTGGTCGTAGGAGGTGCGGCGCAGCCCGTCGCGGAGGGCGGCGACGAAGCGGTGGAGATCGGAGGCCTCCAGCTCGGTCCAGTGGCCGCGGGCCCCGTCGGAGCCCTGCGCCGGGAGGAAGTCCACCCGTCCGGAGATCGGCGGGCCGGGCGGCTCCCGGTGCCGCAGGAGGGGAAGCAGGTCGAAGCCGTGGGGAGCGCTCCGGCCGCCGGAGCCGAAGCCGCGGGCGAGGTCGACGAGGCCGGCCTCACCGGAGCCGTCGCCGGCGAACCTCTTCGCGTGGTCCTCCAGGGCGGGCGACGCGAGGTCGCCGTCGACCAGCAGGACGGCGCGGCCGGCGAGGGCCAGCATCCAGGCGAGGTCGGCGAGGGCGGTGGTGCAGCCCGCGCCGCGCTCCGGCGAGGTGAGGGCGATGACGTTCGGCGGGCCGCTGCGCGGCGGAACGTGGGGGACCAACGCGGCTCCTTCGGGACCTCGCGTCCGGCGGCGGGCCGTCGCCGGCGCCGCGGACGCCGCTCACAACTGCAACATTCGCGACCGTCCGCACAACGCTTTCATATTCGCGCTTTGAACGTGAGATACAAGGCCGATTCCCGGAGGTTCTCGTAATAGACGCGGCTGAGGGCTCTGCGGAGGGCCTCGCTCGGCAGGGCGTCCATTTGATCGAGATCGAAGTCGGTCACGTCGATGATGGTGGTCGGGAGTTCCTCACTCGCATCGTCCATCGATCACTCTATTCGGCTGGTACGGCAGTTCTTTGGGGCTGACCGAATTCGGCCGCAGGGGTCAAGGCCACATCCGTCATCCCGCATGGGCATGGTCGAGGCTAGCCTCATCCCGCAATGACGACTATGTCCCATGGCGCGTTTTCCGTGTTCGGCCAGAACCGAATCATGGGGCGTCCGCGCGTGGCGTCCCGGCGGTAAGGGTCACGTTTCCGAGTCGGCGGGAGCGGAGGCGCACGCGTCGGTCTCGGGGGACGGCCCGGGGACCGGCGGGCCGGACGGCGGCGCGGCACCGGACAGCGCACCGGGCCGGGGCGAGCTCCCCCCGGGCGGGCCCGGCTCGTCGACCGGGGGGTGCGGCGGATCGCCGGCGAGCCTGTTCAGCACCCCGTTGGAGGCGTAGTGCAGGACGTTCACGACCAGGATCGCCGGCGCGACGATCCCGACGGTGCCGCGGAAGTCGGGCTCCAGCGCCAGCGCCAGAATGATCGCGGTGATCCCGTTCTGCTGGCCGAGGGCCAAATGGACGCGGTCGCGACGGCTCAGCCCGTGCTCCAGCACGGGCACCACGAGCAGCGAGATCAGCGCCTGGGCGCCGAACGCCGCGAAGCCCAGCACCAGCGCGGGAAGCAGGTCGACGCCGTTCACCAGCAGCAGGCCGAGGGCGAAGGAGGCGACCAGGAAGGCGGTCGCCACGGCGCGGTCGATCACCTTCGCGTACGTCCCGACTCTGAGGAAGAGACCGATCACCGCCACGGCGAGCATCAGCATCCACTGGGCCGCGACGAGGAAGACGCCCAGGAGCACCGCCATGGAGAGCAGATCGGCGAACCGCCGGCTCGTCCCCGCTCGCCGCGCGGAGGAGGCAGGGCCCGCGGGCGTCCGCAGGCCCCGCAGCGCGACGAAGACCAGATAGGCACCGGCGGCCAGCGCGAGGTTCAATCCCAGATCGCTCAGATAGGCGCTGAGCCCGTCCCCTGAGGGGCCGGCCTGCGGCGATCCGTCCCGTCCCGAAAGCCGGAAGGCGAGGATCGAGAAGTAGAGGGAGAGGAGCACCGTCACGGGGTCGTCGAACGAGGCCCAGGCGAACAGGAGCGCCTTCGCCCGCGACGACATACGGCTGTTCGCCCGCATCGCGGCCACCGACAGGGGATCGATCTGCGCGACGGCGATACCGAGGACCAGGTAGCGGGCGTCGTGGAACACCAGCAGCATCACGCCGGCGATCAGGACCGCCTTGATGACCACGCCCAGCGTGACGGCGACCAGCACGCCCCGGGCGTCCTGCCGGAGCGCCCTCAGATCGATCTCGTGCGTGCTCCCGTACAGGCCGATGGCCAGCAGGAACCCGGCGAGGAAGGAGTACCAGGCCGAGCCCGCGAGATCACCCGGATGGACGAGGGCGCCCACGCCGAGCCCCGCCGTCGTGGCGAGCAGCGCCCCGACGACGATGAGGGGAACGATCCGCGACAGCCGTCTCCACGATACGCGCGCACCCAAAAGGCGTTCTCCGTTCCACGGGCCGGCCGCGCCTCTCGGGCGGAGCACCGGCGTCCGGATCGACGGACCCCCTCAGCCAAGAACATCATAAAAAATGATCACCCGCCGCCGAAAGCCCACCCCGATATCCGCCGACTTACCACCTGACCGAATCCGGCAACCACCGGCAAGCCCAGATAGGCATGTTTCAGACGTCCGAAACGGACCCGGCATGCCCGTCAAACTGCCAGTCATGCCAAAAGCCGGACTCGAACCCCGTGGTGAATGCAGAGACATCATCGCCTCCACGCGAGGATTTCGCATCGCGACCCACCGCACCTGACGCCGCCTTGTCAGAAGGCCGGGCCGCGTGGGGAGCCGGATACCGGATTGGCGGCGAGAGCGTCTTCCTCGTCGCCTTGGCGGTAGGCCGATGCCTGTAGTTCGTACAGTTCGGCGTACAGGCCGTTCAGGGCCATGAGTGCGTGGTGGTCGCCGTGCTCGGTGACGCGGCCGCCTTCGAGGACGTAGATGCGGTCGGCGTGGCGGACGCTCGCGAGCCGGTGGGTGATCAGCAGGACGGTGCGGCCGTGCTGTGCGGCGTGCCGGCGGATCTGGTCGAACAGGTGGTGTTCGGCGCGGGCGTCGAGCGCGGCGGTGGGTTCGTCGCAGATCAGCAGGGGCGCGTCCCGGTAGAAGCCGCGTGCGGCCGCCAGTCGCTGCCACTGGCCGCCCGACAGTTCGCATCCGTTGGCGAAGCGTTTGTCCAGGAGGGTTTCGAGACCGAGGGGGAGGGTGGCGATGACCTGGTCGGCGCCGGCGTTGGTCGCGGCCTCGTCGACGTTCGCCCGGACGCCGGCGGCGGCCAGGTCGTCGCCCATGGTGATGTTGTCGGCGGCGGTCATCGGCCAGTGGGTGTGGTCCTGGGCGACGACGGCGATGGCCCGCCGCAGGGCCTCGGGGGCCAGGTCGCTCACGCGGGTGCCGTCCCAGCGGACCAGGCCGCTCTGCGGGGCGTAGAGCCCGGCGAGGATCTTGGCGAGGGTCGTCTTCCCCGATCCGTTCTCCCCGACCAGCGCGACGATCTCACCGCGGCCGAGCCGCACCGACACCTCGCACAGCGAGGGGGTGTCACTGTCGGGGTAGGTGAAGGTCACCTCCTCGGCATGGATCTCCGCGAACCCGCGCAACGCCGCGAGATGCCTCTCCATGTCGTCCGGTTCGCCGGCGCGAGCCCGGTGGACGCGCTGTTCGGCGTTCTGGCAGTAGGCCATGTAGTCGCTGAAGTACAGGCCGTCCTCGTAGCAGCGGTTCAGGGCGTAGACGAGGTTCACGAGAGAGGTCTGCCCGGCGCGGATCGCCAGGACGGCCGTCCCGGCCACCGCGAGCGGCATCACGCCTCGCCACAGGAGCAGCCCCAGCGCCGTGTACATCAGCGCGGTCGCGACACCCTTGAGGACGTCGCCCCAGACCTGGGACATCGTCTGCCGGCGTGCCAGGTCGAGCAGCACGCGACGGATGTGGGCGGCCAGCGCCGCGTACTGGCGCAGCAGGAAGGCCCGCACGGTGAAGGAGCGGACCTCGGCGGCGTGGCGCCGCTCGGTCATCAGCTCGGACATGATCCAGCTCCGCCGCCGCACCTCCACCAGATCCAGCTGGGTCAGGTATCCCAGCCGGGCCGCGCGGACCGCCGCCCATCCCTCGGGCAGCGCGGTCAGCAACAGCAGCGGCAGCAGCACCGGATGCAGGACGCCGAGCGCGCCGGCCGCCGCCGTGACGCCGACGGCGGCGGTGAACAGGTCCACCGCGTTGTCGACCATGGACGGGGCCGAGTCCACGCCCCGCATCCGCGCCCGGTGCAGGTCGTCCTGGAACTCGGCGTCGTCGAACGCCGCCAGCTCGATCGCGGTCGTCAGCTCGTACAACCGCCGCTCGACGATCTGCTCGACCTGCGGGCGCAGCCGGGCCTGCGCCCACTGCGCCGCCGCCGAGAACCCCGCACGGACCGTGACCGCGACCCCCACCAGCACCAGCTCCGGCGCGGCGGCCCGCACCCGGTCGGGGGTCGGGCCCGCCGAGAACAGCGCGGTCAGCACTCCGGTGGTGGCCAGCAGGCCGAACGCGGTGAACACCCCCGCGGCCACGTTGAACGCGATGGTCGCGGCCAGGTCCCGCGGACTCGCGCGCCACGCGAGCCGCATCACCTGCCCGATCAGGGTCGGCAGCCGCCGGGCCATGGTGAGCGTCCCGGTGCCCGACAGCTCGGCGGCCTTGCGGTACCACTTGTGCTCGCTCAGGGCCGGCCCGATGAGCGCCTCCACCGGCGCGGCGCGGCGGCGACGCAGCGGCAGCCTCATCGGCCCACCTCCGGGGTCGGCGACGTCTCGCGATCACCGGGGCGGGCGACACTGGTCATGGAACCGGCCTCCAAGCGGGGGGACGGGCACCACCCTCTGCGCCGCGCCCGGGTGGTAGGAAGGGGTGCGGCGGTCTTTGGCCCCGCGCTCCCGCGGCACAGTTCTCCACCCGCCGGGTAAGCCTCTGATGCCCCGCATAATGTGATCGGTCACTGTGGGAACGTGCCGTGCGGCTCGTGGCCGGACGGCGGTCGGGACTCGGGACGGGATGAGCGGGAGACGCGAGGTCGACTCGGCGGCGGACTACGTGCGCCGCGGTCGTCCTCGTCCCCGCGGGTGCGGCGGCGACGCTCCTCCTCGCCGAGTGGTTCACCCGCCAGGAGGGGGCCACGTTGAGCGAGTCGATCGCCGGTTCGTGGTGGCCGGTCCTCACGGCCGTGACGGTGACCGTGGCGATCCAGGCGCTGAGGCTGGTCCTGGTGCGCCCCCGGATGTGGGTGAGCGAAGAAGAGATCATCATCTGGGACGGGCCGCTGCTGTGGAAGGCGCTGCGGATTCCGTGGCGGGAAACAGCGGCGCCGTGCCGCCCACCGGCCATGTCAGGCCCTTCGAGGAGCTAATCGCGAGCGATCGAGCCGCAGTCGTGCGCTATCTGGGACCACCGGGGCGCGTGCTGTTCCGAGGCGAGGGCGACTTCGGCCTCGTGCAGCTTGGTGACGCCCTCGCCCCAGTGCGGACGCTCGTGGGCCGGCGTCAACCTATGCGGCCGACGCCCCCGTAAAGCCATTTGCCGACTTCTGCGGCCGGTTTATCCGTCTCGTCGTCTTCGGGGTTCCACGCGTCGATGGTGACCAGACCGGGATGGACGAACGCGAAGCCGTCGAAGAAGAGCTCGATGTCCGCCTTGTTGCGGAAATAGATGGGGGTGGGAGTGGCCGCGTAGGCCCCCTCGATCTGCTCGACGGCCTTCGCGGAGTGCCCTTCCGTCGTCACGTGCGTCGCGGCGAGGTGGCTGCCCGGCGCCAGGGCTTCCCGCAGGGGCGCCATGACGTCCTCCCGCTCCTCCAGGGTGAGGAAGTGCGTCATGGCGATCATCAGCACGCCGACCGGAGCGGAGAAGTCGATCAGCCCGGTGCTCCGGGCGTGGCCGAGGACCTCGGCGGGGCGGCGCATGTCGGCCTGGGCGACGGTGGTGAACTCGTTGGTCGCGAGCAGGGCGCGCCCGTGCACCAGGACCACCGGATCGCTGTCGACGTACAGGACGCGGGCGTCCGGGACGATCTCATGGGCGATCTCGTGCGTGTTGCCGACGGTCGGCAGCCCGGAGCCGATGTCGAGGAACTGCCGGATTCCCCGGCGCGCCATGTACCGCACGGAGCGACGCAGGAACGAGCGGTTCTCCAGGGCGAGCTCGCCGATCTCCGGCATGGCCCGCGCGACCCGGTCCGCCGCGTCCCGGTCCACCTGGAAGTTGTCTTTTCCATGCAGGTAGTAGTCGTACATGCGGGCGACGCTCGGTCGGGTGAGATCGATTTCCGGGGACAGGCCATCCTCGGCCACGTACGACCTCCACCCAAGATCAAGTTGTTTCCGGCAACACTAGCCCGGCCGGGACACGGTGGCCAAGTTCGGCCGGGCGATCGGGTTGACTACTTTTTCCAGGCATTCCGCGAGGCGGCGTCGCCGGAAAAGGCCCGGCGTCAGGCCGGCGGCTTCCGCTGGAATCGCGGTTCGTGGTCGGTGCTCCGGTGCCTGCGCCGAGGCAGCCCGGCCGGCTCCTCGGAGGGAGCGTTCAGATGCGGGGGAGGCGGGGCCGGCCGCGATCGGATGCCCTCGCTCGGGAGTTCCGGCGTGCGGGCGACGGGCTCGCTCTGCGGCGCCGGGGGAATGGGGGCCTCGGATCCCTCGATGAGGGGCGGTTCGATGGTGGCCAGCCCGTCGGCGATGAGGGTGGCCAGGTCGCTCATGACCGGGAACAGGCCGCGTCCGAGGGCGAAGGCGATGTCGCGGGGTGTCCGGCGGCCGTTGACCTTGGCGAGCAGTTCCCGCCGCTGGGCGTTGACGGGCACGGACCCCGCCGGCCGGCCGCTTCGCGGCCTCGATCGCACGGACAGGCCGAGCACGGTCCAGGACTGGGCGAGATCGAGCCGGCGGCGGATCTCGCGGGTGGCCCGTTCGGTGTCGAGGCCGGGGTCGGACGCGAGCAGCGGGGCGGCGTCGTCGGGTTCGGCGGTGCAGGTGCGGACCCCGCACAGGGCCATGGCGAACAGCGCGTCGGCGACCGCGGCGCGGGTGATGACCTGCACGCCGGCGTCGCCGAGGAGCCCGCGCACCACCAGTTCGCGCTCCAGCCGGCCCTCGGGGGCGCCGGCGGTGAAGGCGGCGCTCCAGTCGGCTTCGCTGATCCGTCCCGACCGCAGCAGCAGCGGCTCGGGTCCCGGCGCGGCAGGGGTGGAGGCGGCCACCACCAGGCCATCGCGCATGCTCACCGAGCCGCCCGGGGACCCGTCCATCCGCAGGGTTCCGGTGAACCGCTGCCGACCGCGCCGGGTAAGTGCCGAAATCAGCACGCCCGCGTGGTCGCGCCCACGTTCTGCCGGAAGCTGCGCTTCTGGTGCCATCTGTCCCTTCTCGCCTTCTCTGATGGTGCTTGGTGCCCCTTTGAGTGTGGCCACGGCGCCGCATCGGCGTAATCCGAGGCTTCCCGGTTGTGGAAGCCCGTTCGCCGGATATATTAGCGTCCGAAATAAGCAATTCGTCGGGAGTGGTATGAACATCGAAACGGCGCTCAAGGAAGCCATGGCGATCGAGGGCGCTATGGGCGCGGCCCTGGTCGACTATGACAGCGGCATGTCCCTCGGGTCGCTGGGAGGCGGCCCCGAACTCGACCTGGAGATCGCGGCCGCCGGCAGCACCGAGGTCGTGCGCGCCGAGGTCCGGACCCTGGAATCGCTGGCCATCGACGACTCCGTCGAGGACATCCTGATCACCTTGAACCGGCAGTACAATTTGATCCGCGTCCTCGGGCGAGGCCACGGCCGCCTGTTCCTCTACCTCGCACTCAACCGGGAACGCGCCAACCTGGCGCTCGCCAGGCACCACCTGCGGCGCATCGAAGCCGAACTCAGCGTCTGACCGCGTCTCCGTCTCGGGGCGAATTGGGGGGAACGGGTATGCGCGAAGCCGTACTGGCGGAACTGCAGGCACTCCGGGGCCAGGTCGTGGGCGTCACGGACGCGGCCGTGGCGTCGGTGGACGGGATGCTGGTGGCCTCCGACACCGACGAGGTCCGGCCCGACGTGCTGGCGGCGCTCGCCGCCGCCTCGCTGGGCCTCGGCCGAAGCGCGGGGAACGAGGTCGGCATGGGCGAACTGCGCGAGGTGGTGACCCGCTGCCAGAGCGGTCACATCGTGGTCTACGCCGTCCGGCGCACGGGACTGCTCGTCGTGCTGGGCGACGAGGGACTGGACATCGCCGACCTGCACCTGCAGTCCCGGGCCACCGTCGACCGCCTCGGCGCCATTCTCGCCCAGAACTGACCACCGGACGTCCTTCACAACGGGGACGCCTTCTGCGAGCGGCGTGCGCAGACGCCGCCCGCAATGGTGGAAGAAAGCTCTGACTAATGGCGCATACGTGGATGCCCTGCCTCAATGGAGAGAAGTCTCCGAGGACGCCGCCCGCCTGATTTTTTGACGAGGCGTCAGGCGGTACCCGCTGGTGCCGGACATTGAAATGTGGTCACGGTGTCTCAGGCGCCTGTGTGGTCTGGGGGACCCTTCCTGTGATGAGGAGGCAGGGGCGGAATCCCTTGGTGACGAGCCAGATGCCCAGTGACGCTTCCCAGACGATTTCCGGCGCCGTGAACAGGAAGTTCACGGGGGACTGCTGCTCGTAGACGCCGAACAGGACAGCGGTCGCGGTGGCGCATGCGATGGGGCCGCCGATGAGCCCGATGAGCGCCATGGGACGGGGGACCAAGCCGGACCGGTACATCAGGTAGCCCAGCAGCAGTCCGTTGCCGAAGCCCGCGCAGAAGGCGGGGCCGAGCAGGAACGTCTGATCCTTCAACGCCACCAGTGACCGGCCGGCCAGAACGGCGTCGGCGCCGCCCCCGCCCGCCAGGTCCTGCCGCAACGTCACGACGGCGAGCACGCTGACGACCCCCACCACGATGACGGTCGATTCGAGGATTCGCGTGCCGACGTAACCGAGGGAGATGCTCTCGCTCTGCCGCTTCAGGATCGGGAACAGCACGACCGCGGTGGCGATGTTCGCGACGGCGGTCAGAATCTCGAGGAGCGCTCCGACCCGCACCTGCGTGTCCGCGCCCGCTCCCAGGACGTAGTTCGCGTCATTGAGGACGGGGTCGTACAGCAGCACCGCCGGGATCGAGAGGACGAAGGTGAGGATGAACCAGACACCGGCGATTCTGGCGCTTCGCTGAGCGGCGTCCGTCGAGGTTTCCGGAGTCCGAGATCTGCTCGTTTCCACGCGACTCTCCAAGACTTGCCCCGGCCCTCGTCCGATTGCCGGGATAGTCGTAGGGAACCACGTCGAACGGTCGCTGTCCCCACCCTCCGGTGGCCGGATTCGGAGGACCGGGTCGTAGTCTCGGAGGGGGCGTGGGCGCCCGGCGATGCGCTCGCCAGTCCGGTGCGGTGAAAGGATGATCGGCATGGGACAAGTCGTGGTTAACGCGGAGAGCACGCTGCAGGCGAGCCCGGACCAGGTCCTCGGAGCGCTCAGCGACTACACGGGGGTCCGATCCCGCATGCTGACGGAGCACTTCAGCGAGTACGAGGTGCGGGAAGGCGGCCAGGGCGAGGGCACGGTGGTGCACTGGAAGCTGGCGGCCACCAGCAAGCGGGTGCGCGACTGCCTCTTCACCGTGAGCGCCCCCGCCGGCGATCGCCTGGTGGAACGGGACGCCAACTCCTCGATGGTCACCACGTGGACGGTCACCCCCGCCGACGGAGGCGCGCGCGTCCACGTCACCACCACCTGGGACGGAGCGGGCGGCATCGGAGGCTTCTTCGAGCGGACCTTCGCTCCCAAGGGCCTCCAGCGCATCTACGACGCCCAGCTGGCCAAGCTGGCCTCCGTGCTGGGCACGTGACCGCGCCGGCCGACGAGGTCTACCGGCGGCGCTCCGCCCGTGTGCTGCTGGTGGACGACACCGACCGCGTCCTGCTGTTCCGCTGGCCGAAGGCCGCCGGCGACCCCGGGGCGGGCCACTGCTGGATCACTCCGGGCGGAGGCGTCGAGGAGGGCGAGACCCTGCCCGCGGCCGCGGCCCGCGAACTGCGCGAGGAGACCGGCCTGATCGTCTCTCCGGAGGAGCTCGGCCCGCAGGTCGCCCTGGCCTCCGGCTACGCGGACCTGGGCTGGGCCCGGGGCGTGTTCCGGGACGACTTCTTCCTGTTCCGCACGCCGGCCCTCGACATCGACACCACGGGGTTCACCCGGATCGAGCGCGAGCATGTCAGCGCCCATCGCTGGTGGCGGATCGAGGAACTGGCGAGCGTGGGAGAGCCGGTCTACCCCCTCAAGCTCGCGGAACTCCTCACCGACCTCCTGGCGGGCCGCACCCCATCCGAGCCGATCCGCCTCCCCTGGCACCACTGAACAACCCCAACGGAGCCGGGCGGGTTCAGCCGTGGGGGCCGAGGGTGGTGAAGCCTCCGACTATGGCTCCGTAGCCGACGTGGGCGAGGATGGTCACCAGTGGCGTGCTGGGCCCGTAGTTGAGCATCAG
This sequence comes from Actinomadura sp. NPDC049753, assembly GCF_040674655.1. Lineage (NCBI taxonomy): Bacteria > Bacillati > Actinomycetota > Actinomycetes > Streptosporangiales > Thermomonosporaceae > Actinomadura > Actinomadura sp. NPDC049753. Next base: position 27,250 of record NZ_JBFARL010000080.1, read on the forward strand.
GAACCCGGGGGGTTCCAGAAGGGCCACCTTGGGAGCGCTGGTCAACGGGCTGCCCATTCGCGGGTGGACCAGCGGCAGCAGGATGTTGACCAGCGCGGTGCCGGCGAACAGCCCGTGCACCAGACCGAAGAGGGCCCCGAGCCCCCAGCCGGCGTGGCCGATGGCGAGGAAGACGGCGTAGTAGCCGAACGCGAACAACTGGCCGTTGACGAAGTGCAGGAGGTAGCCGATCGCCTTGGCGCGGGCCCGGTTCGCGGTCAGGGTGGTGCCGAGCAGGAACGGCAGGTCCACGCGGGTGAGCTTGAACTCGCTGGCGGCCCGCAGGACGGTGGTCAGGACCAGGGTGGCGACGAAGGCGCCCGCGGCGGTTCCCCAGGCGCTCACCTGACCTCCTCCCGGGCGACCGACCCGATGGCGCACGCGGCGTTGATCAACGCCAGGTGGCTCAGGCCCTGCGGCAGGTTCCCGAGGAAGGCGCCGGTGTCCGGATCGATCTCCTCGCCGTACAGGCCGACATCGTTGGCCAGCCCGACCAGGTCGTCCATCAGGGCGACGGCCTGGGCGAGGCGCCCGGTACGGGCGAGGCACTCGGCCAGCCAGAAGGAGCACGCGAGGAACGCGCCTTCGGTGCCGCTCAACCCGTCCTCGCCGGAGTACCTGTCGACGAACGGGCCGTGGCGCAGCTCGCGGCCCACGGCGTCGACCGTGGCGCGCATGCGCGGGTCATCGGGCTGCGCGTAGCCGTGGAGGAGACCGAGCAGCACGGCGGCGTCCAGCTCAGAACTGCCGGCGGAGCGCGTGTAGCAGCGGCGACGGGACGAGAAGCAACGCGTCTCGACGAAGTCGCGCACCTGGGTGCGGGCGAGGCGCCAGCGGTCCGAACCGCGGCCCTGGATCAGTCCGCGCTCGCACAGGTCGATGGCCCGGTCGAGCGCGATCCAGCACATCATCTTCGAATGCGTGAAGTGCAGGGGCGCGCTGCGGACCTCCCAGATCCCCGAGTCGGGCCGCTGCCAGGCGGTGGAGACGAAGTCGGCCAGCTCGGCCAGGCGCCGGGCGAGGTCCGTGTCGAGCCGTCCGGCGGCGCCGGCGTACAGCCAGCCGGTCTGAAGCAGCTCACCGTAGGTGTCCAGTTGGACCTGGGTGCCTGCCGCGTTGCCGATCCGAACCGGCTTGGAGCCCCGGTATCCCTCCAGGGGGAGCGTCCGTTCCGGGGCGTGGCCGCCCCCGTCCAGCCGGTAGAGCACCCGCAGTCGCGGATGTGTGAGCTGGGTGGCATGCATGAGCCACCAGAAGTAGGCGTCCGCCTCAGCGGGGCATCCCAGGCGGAGGAGCGCGTCAAGGGTGAACACCGAGTCGCGGACCCAGGAGAAGCGGTAGTCCCAGTTGCGGCCGCCGCCGACCTGCTCCGGCAGCGAGGAGGTCACCGCGGCGGCGATCGCTCCCGAGGGGGCGAAGATCAAGAGCTTGAGCGCCAGTGCGCTGCGCAGCACGGCGTCCCGCCACATGCCCTCGTACGAATGTTCCCGCGACCAGCCGCGCCAGGCCGCGATGGTGTGCTCTATACGGGCGTCGCATTCGGACCGGGTCGGGAGGACGAGCGGTTCCTGGTGCGCGAACGCCATCGTCAACAGAGCCTGGCGTCCCGTCCCCAGTTCGAGGCGGCCACTGATCTCCCGATCGGAGCACACCGGCTCACCCGCGTCCCAGGCACAGACCGCGAGCGCGTCCCCGCCCTCCACGACCACCGGCACACCGGCGCGCCGTGTGATCCGCGGACGGCGGGCGCCGTAACCGAACCGCGGCCGCACGCTCCACCGCAACGGCACGATGCCGGTCACGCCGTCGAGGCGCCGTTGCAATTCCCGCATCGGCCCCAGCGTCCCGTCGCCTTCCAGCGTCAGCGAGTCGGTGACTCGCACACTGCCACGGTCGGTGGTGAACGTGGTCTCCAGCACGTTCGTGCCCGGCAGGTACCGGCGCGCGACCGTGAACGGCTCCTCGGGTTCCAGCGCGAAGCAACCGCCTCGGACGGGATCCAGGACGGCGGCGAACACCGAGGGGGAGTCCAGGTCCGGCAACCCCAGCCAGTCCACCGACCCGTCGACGGCGATCAGCGCGGCGCTGCGCCCGTCCCCGATCACCGCGTAGTCGCGCAGCGGGACGTGGCCGTCGCTCCGGAAGGCCGTCATGCGCCCGGACCGTACGGATGGCCGCCGATGTCCATGGATCAGGGCCTCCCTCGGTCACGGCCCATCGCTTCCCCCTCCTCCCCTGTCACTCCAGGGATTCCCGCACTTCACCGCCCTGAAGCTCCGAGACGGGCGAAACCCGGCCTGGTTCCCCCATCCGGTGTTGGAGGCATATTGACCCTCTATTGAGTGCTAATTACGGCGTTGCGAAGTATGTGTGAGAGATGGCCGATGTCGACTTCTCGGCGCTGTTCCAGGCGTTGCCCGTGGCGTGTTCGGTCTTGTCGCGGGAGTGGGAGTACGTGACGGTCAACTGTGCGTACGAGCGGGCGTCGGGGCGGTCGCGCGAGCAGTTGATCGGCCGGTACGTGTTCCACGTGTTCCCCGGAGGGCCGGAGGGGGACAGCGCCCGCCGGCTGAGGGCCTCGCTGGAACAGGTGGTGAACGACGGTGAGGCCGACCGGATGGGCCTGCAACGCTACGACGTCGAGGAACCGGCGGGGTCGGGGGTGTTCCAGGAGCGGCACTGGACCATCGTCAACACGCCGCTGCTCGGGCCGGACGGGCGGGTGGCGTGGGTGGTCAACCAGGTGGAGGACGTCACCGGGTTCGTCCAGCGACTGCGTGAGGCCGACGCCAGTGCCGAGCCGGTTCGGCAGGCGCTGGCGGCCGAGACGAAGGCGGTGGAGGCCGAGCTGTTCGCGCGGGCCCGTGAGCTGCAGGAGGTCAACCAGCGGCTGCGGCGCGCCCAGGCGCGGGAGCGCCACGCCGCGGAGGCGGCGCGCCGGGCCCTGGAGATCCAGCAGCAGGCCATCGCCGACACCTCCCATGACCTGCGCGGCCCCGTCTCCGGCCTGCGAACCCGCCTGGAGGTCGCGCTGAGCGACCCCGAGGCCGACTCCCGCCGGGTCCTGGACGCCGCGCTGCACGACGCCGAACGCATCGGCGACATCGTCGCCGACCTGCTGGAGCTGGCCCGGCTGGAGGCCCGCACCCCGCTGGACACCAGGTCGATCGACCTGGCGCGCCTGGTACGGACCGAAGTGGCCCGCCGAGACGAAGCACACCGGACGCCGGGCGTGCGGGTCACCGTCGACACCGAGCCGGGCGTCATCGTGGACGTCTCGCCCGTCCGGCTGACACGCCTGCTGAACAATCTGCTCGACAACGCCGAACGCCACACCCGAAGCCGCATCGAGGTGACGGTCACCCGCGAGCAAGGGGACGCGGTCCTGAACGTCACCGACGACGGGCCCGGCATCCCCGCCGACGAGCGCGAGAGCGTCTTCCGCCGCTTCTTCCGGCGCGCCGACGCTCGCCGGTTCGATCCCGAGGGCAGCGGCCTGGGCCTGCCCATCGCCCGCCAGATCGCCCAGGCCCACGACGGCAGCCTGGACATCGCCGACCACTCACCCGGCACTCGCTTCACGCTGCGGCTGCCCCTCCAGCAGACCGGCGACGGCTTCTAGGCTCGCCGGACGGCGGTCTCCGGCAGCCCCGACCATCGAGGCGCCGGGCATGGCCGGCGCCTCGGCTCCGCCCAAGCCCGGGCGGAGCGGCGAGTTCACGCGGCCTCAGGCCAGGGTCCGGGCGGGCGCGGCCTCCCAGGCGAAGCCGTCCGGGTCGGTGAAGGGCTCGTCGCCGCCGACGAGCACGAGACGGTGCGAGCCGGTGCCGTCCTGCGGGACCCCGATGTCCTTGGCCAGGGCGCGGAGCGGGTAGAGCGCCAGCGTGACGGCCGAGGACGGGGTGTCGAACTCGGCGTACTTGCCCCCGAAGCTCTTGGCGACGGCCAGACCGCGGTCGACATAGAAGCGCTTGCTCGCCTTGACGTCCGCGACTCCCAGCAGCAACGCGATCTGGTCGAACTCCCGGGCGGCGGGCGCGGAGTCCTTCTTCTTGGAGGACGCGACCTTGCAGATCGTCCCGTCCGGGGCCCGGACGACGCCGCCGTAGCCCCAGAAGGACTTCGTGGCGGGCTTCAGCGTCGTGGCGCCGGCGTCGACGGCGGCGCCGATGAGGGCGTCGACGTTGCCGGGCTGGGACGCGACGAGCGACAGCGCGAAGCCGCGGAATCCCGTGGCCGGCTCGTCCGAGGCGCGGAGGTTCACGCGGTCGGCGATGCCGAAGGCCTCGTAGAAGGCCTCCGCGGCCGCGGGGTCGGAGACTTCCAGGGTGACGGATGCGAAGGAGATCATGACGCTTCTTTCTCGCTAGGTGGTGTTCGTCCGGTGGCGACGGTCGGTGCTCAGCGGTCCTGGATCAGCCCGAGGACGTTGCCGTCCTGGTCGGTGACGGTGGCGACCAGCCGTCCGGCGCCGACGTCGTGCGCGGCCTCCTTGACGGCCGCGCCGGCGGCGGTCAGCTCGGCGAGCTTCGCCTCGATGTCCGGCACGTGCCAGTAGGCCACCGGCGAGGTCATGCCCTGCGGGCCGCCGTCCGGGACCAGCCCGATGTGCTGGCCCCCGACCTCGAACCCGACGTAGTAGGACGAGTCGGTCTGAGGGGCCTGGCCGAGAAGGGCGGTGTACACCGCCTTGGCCTTGGTCAGGTCGCTCACGGGATGCAGCACGGTCCTGATCCCGCGGACGGGGGAGCCGTTCATGGTCACTCCTGGAGTCGTGGGCCGCGTCGACCCGCTGTTCAACTGCACACAGCCTCGCGTCGAGGCCGCCCCGGCCACATCCGTGGCGACTACGGAACCGGCTACGCACCCGCCCCTACGCACCCCTTACGCAGCGCGGACACGGGACGGGATGCGGGGTGTTTGCGCCAGAATGGGACAGTGGTAGCGACAGTGGATATCTCGCCCCGGGAAGCCGAGGTGCTGGAGCTGGTCGGGGAGCATCTCAGCAACGCCGAGATCGCGGCGCGGCTGTTCATCTCCGTCCGCACCGCCGAGAGCCACGTCTCCGCCCTGCTGCGGAAGCTGGACGTCCCGGACCGGCGGGCGCTCGCCGGACGGGCCGCCGCGGGCGGCCGCGACGCCGGCGCGCCGCTGCCGGCGCCCGTCCTGCCGGCCCCGCTGACCTCGTTCGTCGGGCGGGCGAGCGAGCGCGCCGAGCTGGCCGAATTGATCGGGAAGCATCGGCAGGTGACCGCGGTGGGGCCGGGAGGCGTGGGCAAGACCCGGCTCGCACTGGCCGTCGCGGCGGACGCCGCGGGCGCGTTCGCGGACGGGGTCTGGTTCGTCGACCTGGTGCCCGTCACCGACCCGGGCATGGTCGCGGACGCGGTCGCCGGCGCGCTCGGTCTCGGCGAGCAGCCCGGCCGCGGCATGACCGAGTCGGTGGCCGCGGCGCTGGCCGACCGGCGCCTCCTGCTCGTCCTGGACAACTGCGAGCAGGTGCGGGACGGCGTGGCGCTGTTCCTGGAGCGGCTGCTCGCGGCGTGCCCCCAGGTGACGGTGCTCGCGACGAGCCGGGCCCGGCTGATGGTGCCGTTCGAGCGGGTGTACGCCGTCCCGCCGCTGTCGCTGTCCGACGGGGAGTCGGACGCGGTCGCGCTGTTCAAGGAGCGGGCGACGGCGATCGGCTGGCCGCTGGACCCTCCGCTGCACGAGCACATCCGCTCGATCTGCGAGCGGCTGGACGGCATGGCGCTGTCGATCGAGCTGGCCGCCGCCCGGTACCCCACGCTCGGGCTGGACGGCCTCACCGCGGCCCTGTCCCACCCGCTGCGGACGCTCGCCGGCGGCCCCCGCGCCGACGACCGGCACCGCTCGGTGCGGGCAGCGGTGGACTGGAGCCACACCCTGCTCGAACCGGCCGACCGGGAGCTCCTGCGCCGGGTGTCGGTGTTCGTCGCGCCGTTCACCGCCGCGGCGGCGGCGGAAGTGGCCGGGGCCGAGCAGGGGGTGGTCGTCGACGGGCTGGCCCGCCTGGCGGAACAGAGCCTGCTGGTGGTGCGGGCGTCCGCGGGCGCGACCGTGTACCGGGCGCTGGAGACGATCCGCCAGTACGGGGTCGAGCGGCTCACCGAAGCCGGTGAGCTGGCCGGCGTCCGCGCCCGGCACCTGCGCTGGTGCCTGGCGACGGCGGCCGGCCTCGCCGCCGCCGGAACGGACTGGCGGCCCCGCTTCGACGCCGCCGCCGACGACCTCCGCTCCGCCCTCGCCTGGGCGGCCGACCAGCCGGACCACCGCGCGGACGCGCACGATCTCGCGCTCCGCCTGGCGGAACTCGCCTTCACCCGCAACCTGGTCGGCGAGTCCCAGCAGCGGTACGAGCAGGCCGCCGCGCTGGCCGGGGAACCGGCCGGCGCCGCGGCGGCGCTCCGGCACGCCGCCGCGGTCGCCGGGTGCCGCATGCACGGCGACGACATGTACCGCCTGCACCGGGCCGCCGCGGACGCCGCCCGCCGGTCCGGCGACACCGCCCGCGCCGCCGCCGACCTGGCGACCGCCGCGACCACCGTGTTCCGCTTCTCGGGCACGTTCGTCCGGACGCCGCCCCCGGAAGAGACGCTCGCGCTGATCGCCGAGGCGCGCGAGCACGCCGGAAACGACCCCGTCGCGCGGGCGGCCGTCGCGCTGGCCGAGGCCGCGTCGGTCGCCGACGCGTTCGGCGCCGACCAGGACCCGCGCGACGACGCCGTCGCGCG